>JAMPFR010000148.1 GCA_023664365.1 Acetatifactor muris
CGGGTGGAGCGATTCCTTTGAGATCATTCCCTGGGCGCTCTATCAGCGTTATGGCAATGACGCCCTGATGCGGGAGCTGTATGAGCCGCTGACAAAATGGATGGCATACCGCAAAAGCCAAAGCGGGGTTATGCGGCGGGCAAATAAGCGTATCGTTCCGAAGGCTATGCAGCCATACACGCTGGATCATGAGTGGCTTTGGGGTGAATGGCTGGAACCGGGCGCCGATACGGCAGAATACCGCCGCAATCTGCGCAGATGCGGCGATTTGGAAGTCAGCACAGCCTATATGCATCATAGCTATCTGCTGATGTCCCAAATTGCGGAAACCTTGAAGCAATCGAAGCACGCCGAAGAATACCGGATGACGGCTGAGAAAGCAAGGGAAACGTACCGCTGTCTTTTCGTGGAAGATGGAAGGGTAAAGCCGACTGGACGGCAGTGTCGTTATGTCCGCCCGGTGGCGCTGAATCTTCTGGACGAAGAAGAAAAGAGAGAAGCCGTTGAAATGCTGGCAAAACGAATAAAAGAGAATGGGGATCACATTGGAACCGGCTTTCTGACGACCCATGAGCTGTGCCGGGTGCTGTGCCGGTATGGACAGGCAGAGAAAGCCTATGATCTTTTGCTGCAAAGAGAGAGACCCGGCTGGCTGTATCCGGTGCTGCATGGCGCAACCACGGTTCCGGAGAGCTGGGATGCGTATCGGGATCCCATAAAGAGAGTAGAATCCATGAATCACTACGCCTATGGCGCTATTGCGGGCTGGCTGCTGGACAGTGCCGCAGGAATCCGTCTGGAGCATGGAAATATCATCATCCAGCCATATCCGGACAGGCGGCTGGGCTATGTTACCGCCGCTTATGATTCTCCGGTTGGCCGCATTGGTTCTTCATGGAAATATGAGGGAAACCAGATTATATATGAATTTATTGTTCCGGCCAATGCAGAGGCAACTGTGTTTTTTGAAAATAAAACACTCAGATTGGAAAGCGGGGCTCACCGCTTTACGGAATCTATGCAATAAGGAGGTCATCATATGTCGGAATTTATCGCTTTTGAAAAGGTTGGAAAAATATATAAGGTTGGAGAAGTAGAAATTCATGCGTTGAAAGATGCCAGCTTTTCAATCAAGCAGGGAGAAATCTGTGTGATCGTTGGTGCATCCGGCGCAGGAAAGACAACGATATTGAATATCCTGGGCGGCATGGATACCATGTCCCAGGGGGCGGTCTGGCTGGACGGACAGGAAATCTCCACCTACAAAGAAAAGGAGCTTACCGCCTATCGCCGTTATGAGATTGGTTTTGTTTTTCAGTTTTATAATTTGATTCCCAATCTGACAGCTTTGGAAAATGTAGAACTTGCCGTACAAATCTGCAGGGAACATTTAGATCCGGCAAAAGTGATTGAGGAAGTCGGTCTGGCAGACCGGAAAGATAATTTTCCGGCACAGCTTTCCGGCGGTGAGCAGCAGCGTGTTGCCATTGCCCGTGCGCTGGCGAAGAAGCCAAAGCTGCTGCTTTGTGATGAGCCCACCGGAGCGTTGGATTATAACACGGGAAAAGCAATTTTAAAGTTATTGCAGGATACCTGCCGGAAAACAGGTATGACCGTGGTAATCGTTACGCACAATTCCGCTCTTTGTGATATGGCGGATCGTGTGATCCGTGTGAAGAGCGGATCGATAGAGTCCGTTTCAAGCAATCCTTTGCCTACGCCTGTTGAGCAGATTGAGTGGTGATATGATGAGAGCATTTTTTAAAACTACTGTTCGGGAAATCAAAAATAGTTTTACTCGTTTTCTGGCGATTTTCATCATTATCGCCCTTGGGGTCGGGTTCTTTGCCGGACTGCGCGCCTGCAGGCCTGCGCTGACGGAAACAGCAGGACATTATTTTGAAACGCAGAACTTTTATGACTTTCGTTTTTTGTCCTCCATGGGATTTTCCAAAGACAGTGCCGATGCACTTTCCGGTAAGGAGCTTATTTTTGCAGCGGAGGGTGCATTATATGAGGACGTGCTGATTCCAATAAACGGAAATGATACACCGATCCGGGTGCACTCCATCACGGGCAGTATTAATACTCCCCGCCTTGTATCCGGCAGGATGCCGGAAAAAGAAAACGAGTGCGTTGTGGATGCCGATTATTTTGCCGAAGATATAATCGGTAAATCTCTTGCATTCTCAGAGGAAAACAGCGAAGATACAGTATCTGCTTTTACTGTGTCCTCTTTTACGATTGTGGGCAGAGTGACAACCCCGCTGTATATCAGCACTGACAGGGGAACGACATCGCTTGGGGATGGAAAAATTGCGGCATTTCTTTTTGTGGATGAAACCTGTTTTACAGCGGAATATTATACGGAGCTTTATGTGTCGTTAGGCAGCCAGTGCATGGCATATAGTGATGCGTATAAAACGTTGATTGCAGATTATAAAAGCACTGTCACAGAGTTTGTGGAGGAAGAAGCTGCACGGCGGTATATACAGATGGTTTCCGATGCACAAAGCGAAGTAGATGATGCAAAGGCGGAATTGGATCAGGCAAGGGAAGAATTGTCTGATCGGAAGGCGGCGGCCATAGAAGATGCGGCAAATCAAATGATCTCTATGGGACAGTCTGCCACATTGGAAAATCCGTACTATGCGCAGATGCTTTCTGAGATTGAAAATTCCTTTGCTGATGCGGAAAGTGAAATTGATGAGCATTATACTGAACTTGCCGATTCACAGCGGGAAGTGGATTCCATAGAGCCGCCGACGGTTTATGCGCTGACAAGGGCGGATAATGCCGGGTATGCTTCTTTTGAACAGGATTCCACAATTATTGAAAATATTTCAGTGGTATTTCCGGCATTTTTCTTTCTGGTCGCAGCACTGGTGTGCGTGACGACTATGACGAGAATGGTGGAGGAACAGAGGACGCAGATCGGCGTACTCAAAGCAATGGGGTATGGAAAAAGAAAGATTTGCGGGAAATATCTTTTTTATGCCGGTTCCGCCGGGCTTGTGGGCAGCATTGCCGGCTTTTTTATGGGGACAGCCCTTATACCAATGGTATTCTGGAACGCTTATGCTGCCATCTACAACTTTGCCAATGCCCTGCTCTACACCTTTGATCCAATGATATATGCTTTCTCCATTGTAATCTCCATGCTTTGTACGGCGGGAGTAACGGTTCTTTGCTGCCGCAATGCTCTGCGGGAAGTGCCGGCGGAAATCTTGCGACCGAAAACCCCGAAGAACGGCAAACGGATTTTGATAGAACGGTTTGGGATATGGCATCGGGTGAGCTTTCTTCATAAGGTATCGCTTCGCAATGTCATCCGGTATAAGCAGCGTTTTTTCCTGATGATTCTTGGCATAAGCGGATGTACGGCGTTGCTGCTGACGGGTTTTGGTATCAGGGATTCCATTCAGAATGTGACAGAGTATCAGTATGGTGAGATTATCCTGTATGATGCAGAGATCACATTTTCCGATCCGCTGAACCAAACACAGCAGAAGGATTTCAGGGATCGGCACAGCAATATAGATTCAGCGTTGTTTCTCTCTGTATGCAATGGAGATGTTACGACAGAGGCCGGAACAAAAAGCATCAACATTACAGCGGCATCGGAGGGAGACCTTTCCGGATATATAAATCTGCATGATGAGGATAAGCTCATATCTTACCCGGGAGACGGGGAAGCGATCCTCTGCAGGGGCATTGCGGAAAAGCTGGGAATTAGGAACGGTGAAACGGTGACGTTGACAGATGATTCCCTCCATCAGATCACGGTCACGGTAACAGGAATATTTGACAACTATATCGGCAATTACCTGTTTGTTTCAGAAAATACAATGCTGAAACTATGTGGAAATGCGCCTGAGAATGCCGCCTATGTCCGTTTTGACCCGAATGCCGATTTTGGCCTTGCAGAATTGCAGGGCGATGCTGATGTCAGCTATGTGGCGTTGAATAGGGATATGCAAGAAACCATTGAAACATCTTTTTCCAGTCTGGATCTTGTGGTTGCGCTTATTATCCTTTGCGCCGGGATGC
>JAMPFR010000149.1 GCA_023664365.1 Acetatifactor muris
GGATAAAGGATACGGCAAAGCTGATTGGAATTATTATTATTTCCTGCTGCATGGTGCTTGTATGCACCATGTTTATGAACTATTATATGGACGTGACGGGCGTCCGGGAGGAAATCGTATCTGAGCAGGTTATGGTTTTCTACGAGGCGCAGGTGTCTACCGCAAAGATAGTCTGCGCAGTCAGCGGCGGCTGTCTGCTGGTCACTTCTGTTATCATGCTTCTGTTTTACATCCGGCATTATATCGACACCCACAAAAAGGAGCTGGGCATCCTGAAGGCTTTAGGGTACTCCAAACTGAAAATTGCGGGAAACTTCTGGGTGTTCGGCAGCAGCGTACTGATTGGAACGGCGCTGGGCTTTGCAGGCGCCTTCTGCATGATGCCTGCCTTTTACCGGGTGCAGAATGAGGATAAGCTCCTGCCGGAGATGGCGGTAGGATTTCATCCGTCTCTGCTGCTGTACCTGGTGGCGGCGCCGGCAGCGGCCTTTGCCCTTCTGGCAGTGGGTTATGCCTGGTACAGGCTGAAAATGCCGGTTATGAGCCTGCTGCGAAACGATGCGTCCGGATGCGCCGGAGCGGGGAGGCATCGGGAAAAGGCTGTTGACGGGCAATGCTGCGACGGAAAAAGCGGCGGTTCCTTTCTGGAGGATCTGCGAAGGAACACCCTGCGGGACAAAAAGGTGCTTGCCTTTTTTATTCTGTTTGCATCCTTCTGTTTTTCCGCCATGACCCAGATGTCTTTCAGCATGAAGGATCTGGCAAGCCCCATGATGGGAGCCATGATACTGCTGATTGGACTTGTCCTGGCCTGCACCACGTTGTTTCTTGCTATTACCACGGTGATCAACGGCAACAGGAAAACCATCGCCATGATGCGGGTGTTCGGCTATTCCGGGCAGGAATGCTCCGGGGCGATTCTGGGCGGGTACAGGCCGGTGTCTTATGTGGGCTTTGCGGTGGGAACGGTATATCAATATGCCCTGCTGCGGATTATGGTCGGCATCGTGTTCCGGGATGTGGAGGGTGTGCCTGTCTATGAGTTTGACTTTCCGGTCATGCTGGTTTCTCTGGGAGTCTTTATTCTGGTTTATGAGACGGTGATGTACGCCTGTTCTGAGCGGATAAAGAAAATATCCGTCAAGGAAATCATGCTGGAGTAGCTGATTTTCCGAAAAGCCCCAATATTAAAAAAATATGAATTTAAGGTTGACAGATGGAGAAAATCTGTTTATAGTAATCTTTGTAACTGATTTGTAACTGAAAAAAATGAAAGAAAGGAGGCAATGTTGTAATGAAGCTAAGAGAGAATCAGGTAATTAAAAAGCAAAGCAGTCAATGTATTGTCTCCCGGAGTGCAGGTGCACAGAGTCTGTAGGCGGACGGCCGTCCCCACAGGACGGAGTGTACGGATAGTCGGATATGTAACGGCATGACATACGTTGGTATGGCATGCCGCTTTTTTTGCGTAAAAAGCGCAAAAGCATAGCGGCTTACAAACCGGGGGCTTTTAAAGTAACGGACATACGGAAAATGTATGGGATTAGAGGGAGATATGAATTTACCGGGCAGTTTTACGGCAGTATTGGGAAAGTATGGGATTGAAAAGGACAGTGTGGTATTTGCGGCAGCGGCGGACCTGGATGAGGAATTCCGCTTTGCGGACTCCATTGTGGCTGTCACGGACAAAAAGCTGATTGTGGCAAGGTATCCCTACAAAGAAAAAAGAGAATATCGTCTGGGCGGATATGACAGCTGGGCGGTACAGGAAGAAAAAATGGCGGATCCGGCGGTGCTTTTTTACAATCTGGAAGATGTGGAAGAGCTGCAGGTGCTGCGCCAGGTCAGCACAGGGGTGCTGATGGGAAAAATCAAAGGGACGGAGCAGTATCTGTGCCAGTTTTCCAACACAAAGATGGAGGCATTCATGCGGATGTGCCGTCTGTTGGAGAAGACCCGGAAGGGTGAGGAGATCACGAAGGAGGATCTGGATGTGAAGCGGGGGAAGGAGTGCTGCCCCAAATGCGGCATGATTTATCCGGATCAGGAGCGGAAAATCTGCCCCAAGTGTATGGATAAAAGGTCCATTCTCTGGAGAATAGTAGGTTATTTTAAGCCCTATAAGGGGAAGCTGGCAGTCATGATGTTCTGCTATCTGGCTACGGCAGGGCTGAACCTGATATGGCCCTATTTAAGCGGTACGGTTCTGTACGACAGGGTCTTGGAGAAGGACGAAGCCTTTCTGGCTGCCTTTCATGTTCCGGCAGGCAGATTTGTGCTGGCGTTGGGCATTTTGGTTCTTACTATGATTCTGACAAAGGTGCTGATTCAGGGTCTGGGGATCTTACAGGGAGCGCTGACGGCCAGGATTGCGCCGGAGGTGGTGAGCAGGCTGAAAAGCCAGGTCTTTGATTCTATGGGGAAGCTGTCTATCAGCTTTTTTACCAAGCGTCAGACCGGCGGCCTGATGACCCGGGTATCGGATGATGCAGATGAAATATCAAGTTTTTTTATAGATGGCATTCCTTACTTTTTTATCAATGTGGGAACCATTCTCACTACCTGCGTCATTATGTTTATTTTAAATCCGCTGCTGGCGGCTGCGGCGATTGTACTGATGCCGGTGCTGTTCTGCATCAGCTATTATATGATGCCCAGGCTGTGGCATTATTACGGGAAAAGGCACCGTGCCAACAGGCGTTTGAACAGCCAGATGAATGAGAACCTGACCGGAGCCAGAGTGGTAAAGGCATTCGGACAGGAAGAGCAGGAGATGAACCGCTTTTCAAAGAGCAACACAAAAGTGCGGGACGCCGAGGTGGATGTGGCGGGCTATGACTGCCGCTTTTCGGCGCTGTATTATCTGGTGGAGGATTTTCTGACCTTCCTTGTGTGGGCAGTGGGTTCGGCTCTGATTATCAGCGGCTCCGACATGGAACTGGGTCTGCTGATTACCTTTTCCGGCTATGTGGGCCAGTTGAAGGGCCCGCTGGAGTTTATGTCCAGGATTTTCCGCTGGTATACCAATGCCATGAACTCTGCCCAGCGCATGTTTGAAATTATAGACGCCGTACCCGAGGTGAAGGAAGCGGCGGAGCCGGTGAGACCGGAGCGGCTGCAGGGAGAGATTGAACTGAAGAATGTTACTTTTGGCTATGAGCCCAATAAGCCTGTGCTGAAGGATGTGAGCTTCCATGTGGGGGCCGGTGAGGTGCTGGGTATTGTAGGGCGCTCCGGTGCAGGCAAATCCACCTTGGTAAACCTGATTTCCCGTCTGTATGATGCAGAGGAGGGAGAGGTGCTGGTGGACGGCATCAATGTGAAGCAGTACGGTTTTAAGGAGCTTCGGAAAAACGTGGCCATGGTTTCTCAGGAGACGTACATATTTATGGGAACGGTGGCGGAAAACATCGCCTACGCCAGGCCGGACGCCACCCGGGAGGAGATCATAAATGCGGCGGTGCAGGCCAGCGCCCATGATTTTATCTGCAAGATGCCCCAGGGGTATGATACCATTATCGGCGCCTCCAGCAGGGCTCTGTCCGGCGGTGAGAAGCAGAGGATTTCCATTGCCAGAGCCATTCTTGCCGATCCGAAGATACTGATCCTGGACGAGGCTACGTCGGCAGTGGATACGGAGACGGAGCTGGCGATTCAGAAATCCCTGGAGCGGCTGGAGAAGGGCAGGACGGTGCTGTCCATTGCCCACAGGCTGTCAACGCTGCGCAACGCCACTCATCTGATTGTTATTGACGATGGGCGGGTGACGGAGTCGGGAACGCATCAGGAGCTGATGGCGAAGAAAGGAACCTTCTACAAGCTGAGCGAGCTGCAGACGAAAGCGCTGGCTATGCGGGGCGTAGAAGTGTGAACGGAATGAAGATTTTCTAAGGTCAGAAAGGACTTGACCATAGCGCTGAAGCGCATGGAAAATCTAAGTCATTCCGGGAAGAATCCGCAAGCGGATTCTTCCGACCTTGCGGCGGTTCATTGATTGTTCTTGACAATAGAATCAGCCTTTTGATTCTATTGTATGTGCCG
>JAMPFR010000014.1 GCA_023664365.1 Acetatifactor muris
ACAAACGGTTTTCAAGACCGCCTCGTTATGACCACTTCGATATCTCTCCAAGCGTTGCCGCAAACCATGCGGCAAAGGTTATTCTAGCAAAAAGAGAACTGTCTGTCAACAGATTTTTTCAAAAACATCTCCGCAATTTTCATGTCCTCCGGCGTGGTTATTTTTATGTTTTCATAGCTGCCCTCCGTCAGCTTTACCGGGCAGTCCGCAAACAGCTCCGCCACACCGGCGTCATCCGTGACGGTAATTGCCTCAACCCCCTCCCTTTCCGCTTTTTCCCACAGTGCGCCATAAGCTTTCACAATCAGCTCCGTGTCAAACACCTGCGGCGTCTGTACGCTCCATACAAACCTTCTGTCCGGCGTAGACACCGCCAGCCCTTCCTCATCCGCCAGCTTTACGGTATCCTTGGAGGGCATTGCCGCCACGCAGGCATGATATTTCTGAACCGCCTCATAGGTGCGGCCCAGAATTTCCTCCGTGAGAAAGGGCCTTGCCCCGTCGTGGATAAATACATATCCCTCCCGGTTCGGCGCCGGCCTGTCGGAAGACCCCAGCGCCGCCACGGCGTTTGCCACCGATTCCCAGCGCTCCCGGCCCCCCGGCACAATGGTATCCACCTTGCCAAAGCCGTACTTTTCCACAATTTCCCTTTTCACATAGGGAATTGCTTCCTTTCCCGCAACCAGAATACAGTCGTCAATAATCTCCGACTGTTCCACTGCCCGGAGGGAATACCAGAGCAGGGGCTTATCCCCCAGCAGCATAAACTGCTTTGCAACAGTGCTGTTCATCCGCCTGCCGCCGCCTGCCGCCAGCACAATGGCGGTACAACGCTTTTTCATAATGTCATGCACCCCCCTTACCAGAAATACCAGATTTCCTCACCATCGTCATACCCCAGCACATAGGTATGTCCCGTAACGGTATCGTCCTCCGGAAGGAATCCCTCTCCGTTTATCACAAAGGGACCTATGAGCAGCGTAGCGTCCGTAAGCACCTCCACCTCCACCTGGCTCAGATCTATGCTGTATGCAGTGCGATTGGCGTCCACATCCACGGCAATATCGCCCGGATTCCCGCCGCCGTAGGATATATACCCAAGCTTCATATGAGATTCAAATTCCTCCAGAAGATGCTCCGCGGTATCACCGGTCATAGACTGCACCTGATAGTATCTTTCCAGCCTGTTCATCTCATCCACGGAATATTCGGAAAGTTCGTTAAGCCACCAGATATTTCCGTCCGGCAGAAAAGCAAAGGGGGTATGGTTGGCGTCAATCTTCTCAAGCACATCCGCGATCGTCCCCTCAGGTCTGTAACCCCAGACAAAATTGGCGATTTCTGTTTCTTCCTTTAAATTAGTATGTGCTTGATCCGGAGCAAACATCATCTCCGCTATAACAATATTTTCCGGGTCATAAGCCTCATTCTCTCTGTCAACTAATACGCGGAACCAATTCTTCCCATTCGTACGCGTAGGCAGGATCCATGTTCTTGAGTCCACCGCCCAGCTTCCGCTCTCATGTATGTAATAGTTTACCAGCCTTTCTCCGGTGTCCCCGTTGTACAGTATAAATCTTGTCCTGGAGTCTGCCACCGGCGTTCCGCTCATATCATTTCCAAGGTACACAATATAGCTGTCTTCATTCTCGCCGGTCACACCGGTATATACAAAGAGAAAATCATCTGTGGCCATCATCGGCACATCGTCAGGCCCTAACCAGGGATAGAGATCGGACAGACCCAAATATTCCAGCAGGGAGACGTCATAGGAGGGGGCCTCCTCCGCTGCCGGAACATCCTCCCGATTCCCGTCGCCGCCTTCCTGCCCCACAAACCCGCCGCTCTCCGAAGCCGAAAGTCCTCCGCCGCTCTCCGAAGCCGAAAGTCCTCCTCCGCCTTCCTGTCCCACAGACCCGCCGCTCTCCGAAACCGGATGTCCCTCTCCGCTTTCCTGCCCCATAAGCCCGTCGCCGCTCTCCTGTCCGGACAGGCTCTCCGGGGCGGAATCCTCCTGGGACTCCTTTCCTGCCTGCCGATACAGCGCAGCCCCGGCTGCCACGCACACAACAGCCGCAAGAGCCGCCACTCCCACTCTTCCTGCGTAAGATAACCCCCCGGCTCTTCCTCCGGACAACTTCCGAGGCAGCTCCGGCACTTCGCACGCCTCTGCCTCCATGCCAAGCAACAGCAGGAAGAAAGGCGCCATGGCATAAAGTCTGGTTCCCTTCCGCTCCTCCAGCTCCAGAACTGCCGCCTTTATCTCCTTTCTTCCCCTGCTTAAATGAGATTTTACCGTATTCGGAGAAAGCTCCATTTCCTCCGCAATCTGCTGCACGGTAAGCCCGTAATAGTAAAACGCCGCAATACACGCCTTCCTTACGGGCGGCAGCGCGTCAATCATCTCCTGCAGCAGGCGCTGCTTCTCCTTGTTCTGCAGGATTGTCTCCGGCAGGAATTCTTCCGCATCCGCCACTTCCTCCAGATAGTCCTGCGCCTGTTCTCCCTCCGCCACGGGCAGGCGCTGCTCCTTTTTCAGCCACGCCAGACACTTTCTGTATGCAATCCTTGCCGCCCAGGCCAAAAAGCGCTCCGGCCGGTTCAACTGCCCCAGGCTTTTGCTGATTTCAAAATAAGTCTCCTGCAGCATGTCGCACACTGTGTTCTTATCGCTGATGAGACGGTTTACGCAGACAAACAAATACCCGTAGGACAATTTGTAAATCTCATCAAATGCCTTTCTTTCTCCCTTTTGAAATCGACAGACCGCTTCCTTTAATTCTGATGGTGTATCCATTTTCCCTGTACTCCCTTTCTGTACGCCTCCGGTGTTGTCCGGGGCCGTACGCTCTTTTCCGTTTCGTGTTACACTATAAAGGAGAACTCTTTTTTCCAAAAGGTTGCACTTTTATAAAATTTACAGCTTCAGGTTCGGCACTGCATTTAAATCATAACCATGCCTCACACCCTTCACATACTCATAATATCCTGCAGCGCCAATCATAGCCGCATTATCCGTACAGAAAACCGGCGACGGATAAAAAAAGTCAATCCCCCGCTCTGCGCACTCCCGCTCAAATGCAGCCCGCAGGGAAGAGTTTGAGGCAACGCCTCCGGCAATGGCAAACTTATCATATCCGAAGGCCTTTACCGCATGAAGGGAATGCTCCACAAGCACGTCGATCACCGCTTTCTGGAAGGAAGCCGCCACATCCGCCTGATTGACTTCCTCCCCCTTCATCCTGCAGGAATTCAGGTAATTCAGCACTGCGGACTTTAAGCCGCTGAAGCTGAAGTCATACTCATTTTCGGCCACCTTTGCTCTGGGGAAGGGAATTGCATCCGGATTGCCCTCCCTGGAAAGCCGATCTATCTTAGGGCCGCCGGGATACCCCAGGCCTATGGCCCTGGCAACCTTGTCGAAGGCTTCCCCCGCAGCGTCGTCTCTGGTTCTGCCGATTATCTCATACTTACCGTAATCCTGCACCACTACCAGATGGGAATGTCCGCCTGAGGCCACAAGGCACACAAAGGGCGGCTCCAGCTCCTTATGCTCGATATAGTTGGCGCTGATATGGCCGCTGATGTGATGCACTCCCACCAGGGGAAGCCCGGTGGCAAAGCTGATTGCCTTGGCCTCCGCCACCCCCACCAGCAGCGCCCCTACCAGCCCGGGGCCATAGGTCACCGCGATGGCGGACAGCTCCGAAAGGGTGACCCCCGCCTCCTCCAGCGCCTGCTCTATCACCTGATTTATCTTCTCAATATGCTTTCTGGAGGCAATCTCCGGCACTACGCCGCCGAATGGGGTGTGCAGGGCAATCTGCGTATAAATAACATTTGACAGCACCTCTCTGCCGTTTTTCACCACAGATGCTGCTGTCTCATCACAGGAGGTCTCAATCGCAAGAATCAAGACCTCCGATTTATTCAGCTGTTCCAAGACTGTTCCTCCTTAACCTTATGCCGCCCAACAGCATACATCCTCAAAGCATCAGCACTTCTTCTCACATTATCCGCCGACATTCACATTATCGTCAGTTTCCCAGCCGTATATTTTCCAGTGTCTGTCCGCGTCCTTGCGCAGCAGATATATCCTGCCCTCTCCAAGGTTCTGCCCGTTGTTTTCCTTTACGGTATATCCGCAGTACAGCCTCGCAAACTCGTAGCCGTCCTCCGAAAAATAGTCAACATTTGCACTGGACGCCACCACAATGGAAATAAGCCGCCTTTTGGCGTCTTTAAAGCCCTTTACCTCTGCCTTCAGCTTTGTTATGTAATCTGCCACTTCATTATTATCAAGCAGCTCCTGGTCATACAGCATCCTCGCCTGCATACCCAGCGCTTCGATTTCCGCGTCGGTACACTCCTCGTTGTAAAAGCACTTTTCTATTTCCGTGTAATACTTGATGACTTCCTTCACCGTGGCAGGGTAGTTCTTTGTTAAATCCCGGCTGAGCGCAGACTGCACAGGGGTCATTTTCGTCACGCCCGCATCGCTCTTCATTTTGCTCAGCAAAATACAATAGAGCGCCACCAGGCCCGCAATCACCACAATTAAAATTACTGTCACTCTCACTGTGGATTTTTTCATATGCCACCTCGCCATTCCGCCATGACTTCACTACGTTCACGGCATTTAATCATTCTTCCGTAAAGTTAAGCTCTTTGGTTCTTCCGTCCTTTGCCGCCACAGTCCCCGGAAAAATCTTCCGCACCTCGCCCAGGTACTCCTCAGGGTGCATCAGGGACGGGCTGTAGTGGGTCAGCCACAACTCCGGCACACGGGCCTCCTTTGCGATTCGGGCCGCCTCATACATAGTCATATGCCTGTTTTCCTTTGCCTTAACCAGCTTTTCCGGCTCTCCGTACATTCCCTCCAGAATCAGTATATCCGAATTCCTGGCATTGTCCGCAATGGAGTCCGTAGGCCGGGTATCGGTACAGTAGGTAACCTTCAGCCCCTTTCTGACCGCTCCCAGCACCATATCCGGCGTATAGACCCGTCCGTCCTCTTCGATGACTTCCCCCTTCTGCAATCTGCTCCAGAGCTTCATGGGGATCTGCTGTTCCAGGGCCCGTTCCCTGTCAAAACGCCCCGCCCTGTCAATCGTCATACTATATCCATAGCATACCACACTATGGTTCACCTTGAAAGCCTTTATGCGAAAACCTTCAAAAAAAAATTCCTGCTCAGGCTCCGTAATCTCCATACAATGAATTTCAAAAGGCAGCTCCGGCGCAATGGTCCGAAGGGCGTTTACCGTTCGGGTCAACCCCTTCGGGCCAATCAGCAGCAGCGGCTCCGTCCTCTCGGCATTCCCCATGGTAAGCAGCATGCCGGGCAGACCGCTGATATGATCCGCATGATAATGGGTAAAGCAGATAATATCCACCGGCTTGGGGCTCCAGCCCTTTTCCCTGAGTGCAATCTGCGTCCCCTCGCCGCAGTCGATCAAAATACTTTTCCCGTTATACCGAAGCATCAGCGCCGTAAGCCACCGATACGGCAGCGGCATCATCCCCCCTGTTCCCAGCAGACAAACATCTAACATCTTGCTCCTATCTGCGCGCCCCGGCGCACACCTGCATTAATCTGTAAAACCGAACCTTCAGAGCAGCTCCGCGCCCTCCTTTTCCTCGACAGGCACCTGAAACTGCGAAATCATATCATCATAGCAGTCCTCACACAAATCAAACCTGTGGACGGTTCCGTCCTTCCGGCTGAAATACCCGAAAACAGCCTCCGCCGAAAAGCATCCCTCCTTCAGGTATCCGTCCTCTACCTTCAAAACCCTGCCGCACCTGTTGCACACGGCGTGAACCAGCTTTTTGTCCTGTCCGTCTTCGTACTTCCGCATTTTAATCTCTCCCTTTTTGTAATGGACAATTTATCATGTGCCAGCTCTATTTTATCAAAAAGGCAAAGCTTTTGCCGTGGAAATTGTTGTTAACTTTTTTTCAGCCTTTTCCACATAATAGTTGCATCTTCAACAGGTTTTTCATAAAATTTCGGCCGAATTCCCTCGGACACAAAACCTAATTTTTCATAAATATGAATCGCCGCCCCATTGCTGACCCGCACCTCCAGAGTAAAGGCTTCCACCTGCTGCGCCTCTCCCGCCGCAAGCAGCCGTTCCAGCATTTTCCGGGCAATTCCCCGCCCTCTGAAATCCGGCGCCACCACTACATTGTCAATATTCGCAACGCCGCCTGCGTTGGAATATCCGCAGCAGCCCGCCACCTGACCGTCCGCCACCGCCACCACATACTGACAGTAGGAACGGGACAACAGATCTTTAAAATCCTGTGCCGACCAGGGCATGGAAAAGGACGCCGCCTCAATCTCCGCAAGCCGGGGTATATCTTCTTCAAGCAGCTCCCTGACGGTAATCTCCGCCTCCCGCTCCGCCTGGCTCTTTCTGAGGTATTCCGGGCGATGCTCCGCCGGATCTACCGTCTTTCCCCTGGAATAATAAACTGCTCCCAGAGCCGCCACGCTGCCTGCCCGCTGTCTGTTGTTTCCTGCAGGCGCAATACTGTACGCCACTTTGATTTTTTCCCGGATAAGCTCCAGATACACAGGCACTCCGTCCCCCAGGAAAATCACCGGCCTGCCCAGTTTATTCAGGTTTTCCAGCATCACTCCTATGTCCATGGGACTCTGGGGTATCAGGCTTTTAAGTTCAAAACCCTCCCCTGATGGCACAAACTCATAGGCTGCCGTATAGACCTGGTTCCGCCTGGCGTCCATCAGGGGGCATACCACCCGATCCGTCCCCCAGAGGTTCCAGGCAAGTCCTTCCAGCGTAGGCACCTCCACCAGGGGCTTTTTCAGTGCAAGCCCCAGACCCTTGGCCGTGGCGGAACCGATGCGCAGTCCCGTGAAGGATCCGGGCCCCGACGCCACCGCAATGGCGTCCACCGTATCCATATCCAGTTCAATCATATTTTTAAGCTCGTCCAGCATGGGAAGCAGTGTCTGGGAATGGGTCTTCTTATAATCGGTGGTGTATTCCGCCAGCAAAACCCCATCCTCCAGGATTGCCACTCCGGCCACAAGCCCGGAACTGTCCAGCCCAAGTATTTTCATAACATCATCCAATCCTCTGCAGTGTAATCCTGCGGTAATCAAAACCCTGCTCCAAATCTTTTTCCAGCGTAATGCGAAGATACTGCTCCGGCAGAATCTCCTCTATCATGTCCGCCCATTCTATCAGCGAAACACCATCCCCGTAAAAGCATTCCTCATAACCGATTTCTTCCATTTCTTCCACGTCGGCTATTCGGTATACGTCAAAGTGGTAAAAGGGCAGGCGTCCCCCCTCATATATCTGCAAAATAGTAAAGGTGGGGCTGTTCACCGGTTCCTCAACGCCAAGTCCCGCCCCGAACCCCTTCGTAAACACCGTCTTTCCCGCTCCGAGATCGCCAATCAGGGTACAGACCTGGCCTTCATGGGCCGCTTCTCCCAGACATTTTCCCAAGGCATAGGTGTCCTCCGGCTTCCTTGTCTCCAAAACGGCTTTCCCCGTCTGCTCCAGCTGCTCCAGTACATTCTCCCCGCAAAAATTTTCCATCCTTTATACCCTGCCCCTGCCTCAACACACATATCGGTCAAAATTCGGTACTATCCTTCCGATTTTACCGCCGCCTCAATTCCGGATCTTTACTTTTGCAGGCGGCATATGGGTGGAAATCATTTCAATCACGGCAGCCTTTCTGTCCTCCAGCTGCGCCTTGGGGAAAATCGTGGCGTTCATGGGCGAAGTATAGAGAATAATGCTTCTCCCGGTAGACACTGCCTTGTGCATCTCCTCCCAGAGGTACTGCACCGACTCCTCTCCCTGAGAAATGGTAAGCCCCTGTTCGTCCAGCAGATAGTGCAGCGGCTTCTGGAAACTGGGATTGCTCAGCACCTGCCGCTTGCTTCTGAAAAACAGAGTCCAGGGCAGATACAGAAGGATAATCAGCCCGAATATCAGGTAAATCCACTGCTTCGTCATCACAGCCAGCACAATCACCATAGCCCCGAAGCAGCTTCCGATAATACCCACCGCACTGTTATAGGAATGTCTCAGCATATAATCATACAAATCCTTCGATTCAATTTTTACGTCCAGTTCTATCATCTGTGCCCTCCGATTTAGAAACAGCATTCAGCAAAAAAATTTTACCTTAAACAGGCCGAAAATGCAAGGGGAACTTGACGCCGCCTCAACGCCGCCCTTTGATAATGGGACTTAAAGGCTTGTAAATCAGCATGGTTACCAGGGACACACCGGCGCCCTTAATCAGATTCATGGGCGCCACGCAGGCTGCCACGAAGCTGACGATGCTGCCCTCCTTCACCAGGCTGTTCACATCCGCCCCAAGAGCCAGCAGATTCTCCAGGGGTATACCGTAGAGCCTGGAAAAGGCGGGCAGCAGGTAGACCGCGTTAAATGCCGTACCGAAAACGGTGATGCACAGCGTTCCCACCACACAGGCAAGTATGGCTCCCTTTTTGTTTTTTCGGAAGCTGTAAACCACAGAGGCCGGAAGAATCAGACTGCAGCCCACCGCAAAGTTAGCCAGGTCTCCCACAAAAGCAGTGGAGGTTCCCTTAAAGAGCAGCTTCAGCAGAATCTTCACAAACTCCATCATCACGCCCGCCGCCGGGCCGAAGGCGAAGGTACCCACCAGAATAGGCAGCTCACTGAAATCCAGCTCATAGAAAGCCGGTGCAAAGGGCAGCGGAAACTCAAACAGCATAAGAATGGCTGCAATGGCGGAAAACATACCGATTACGGCGATTTTCCGGGTACTGAAAACCTTCTCTCTGACGCCGCTCTTTTTCTGCGCCGCCTTTTCCAAAAGCAGCGCCGCCGCGAACAGAGCGGCAATCACCAGCAGAAACCCCAGCACATAAAGCAGATTGTCGGCAACACTTTGAAACAGATTGTTCATCTTCTTTTCCTCCATTTTACGTTTGTCGGAAAATTCTTCGCCTGCGCGGTGTCGGCCGGACAAACGGGGTTTCCCCTTGCATCCCGACAAAAAGCCCCGAACCATAAAGATTCGGGGCTTTACACACACTGCAGCGGCTTCCGGTTTGAAAAACAAAACCACAGCCGATACCTTCTTCTCTCATCCAGACTTTACTGTTGGTCCCGGACTTTCACCGAGTCAACCGGGTAAGACCTCCTGTTCCCGCCGCCTGCGGCGATACGAACAATCGGTGAGACGCACTGCTCCTCACGCTTACCCGGGTCGCGGACTTTACCGCCAGTAGGGAATTGCACCCGACCCCGAAGAATTTTCATTCACTTTTTCCAATACAAAGACTACCACAACGCTCCCTGAAATGCAAGCAGAAACGATTATCCGCCCGAAACCGGTTACCGACATGAAAAGTTACAGGCGCAGCTGACAATCGTTCTCATGCAGGCTGTGCAAGACGTCGGTACTTAGCAGGCGTATTCTGCCTGCTTAGGTATCGCTACGTCGCGCCTCCAAGCGAAAGCGGGCCTGCATGAAAATGACTGTCAGCTGCCGCCGTCACTTTACACGCTTTTACCCGTATAAAGCTGATAATACTTCCCTTTCTGCTCAATCAGCTGGTCATGGGTGCCTCGCTCGATAATGCGTCCCTGCTCCAGCACAATGATGCAGTCGCTGTTTCTGACCGTGGAAAGCCTGTGGGCAATGACGAAGTTGGTACGCCCCTTCATCAGCGCGTCCATGCCCTGCTGCACCAGCTTCTCCGTTCTGGTATCGATGGAGCTGGTGGCTTCATCCAGAATCAGCACCGGCGGGTCTGCAATGGCCGCCCTGGCAATGGCAAGCAGCTGCCTCTGGCCCTGGCTTAAATTCGCGCCGTCCCCGTGGAGCATGGTGTTATAGCCCTCCGGCAGCCTGCGGATAAACCCGTCCGCATTTGCCAGCTTCGCGGCCTTCACCACCTCCTCGTCGGTGGCGTCCAGCTTCCCGTAGCGGATATTTTCCATAACGGTTCCCGTAAACAAATGGGTATCCTGCAATACAATTCCCAGAGACCTTCGCAGGTCATCCAGTTTAATCTTGTTGACATTGATGCCGTCGTAACGGATTTTGCCGTCCTGAATACTGTAAAAGCGGTTAATCAGATTGGTAATGGTGGTTTTCCCCGCGCCGGTAGCGCCCACAAAGGCAATTTTCTGTCCCGGCTTGGCAAACAGCTCAATGTCATGGAGAATCATCTTCTCGTCATTATAGCCGAAGTCCACACGGTCAAATACCACATCCCCCTCCAGCTGCTGGTAGGTGGTAGTATCGCTGTCCTTATGGTAATGCTTCCAGGCCCAGAGCCCGGTTCTCTCGCTGCTCTCCGTCAATTCTCCCCGGTCGTTCCTTACAGCGTTCACAAGCTCCACATAGCCCTGATCCGTTTCGGGCGTCTCATCCATCAGCTTAAAGATCCGGTCCGCACCGGCAAGGGCCATGATAATGCTGTTAAACTGCATACTGATCTGGTTGATGGGCATACTGAAGGACTTGTTCAGATTCAGGAAGCTGGCAAGGGATCCCAAGGTCAGCCCGGACACCCCCGTAATAGCCAGGACGCCGCCCGCCACGGAGCACACCACATAGCTTAAGTTGCCCAGCTGTGCGTTGACAGGCCCCATGATATTTGCAAACTTATTTGCGGAATAGGCGCTTTCGCAAAGTCTGTCGTTCAGCTCATTGAACCGATCCAGGCTCTCCTGCTCATGGCAGAATACCTTTACCACCTTCTGGCCCGTCATGGTTTCCTCGATGCAGCCGTTCAGACTGCCCAGGTTGCGCTGCTGCGCCAGAAAGTAGCTGCTGCTCCGGGAACCGATTTTCTTGGCCGCCACCATCATAACCACTACCATCAGAAGCGTCACCAGCGTCAGCGGAATATCCAGCACCAGCATGGAAACAAGGGTTCCTATCACGGTGATCAGGCTGTTTACCAGCTGGGGAATACTCTGGCTGATAAGCTGGCGCATAGTGTCAATATCGTTGGTGTAGATGGACATAATGTCGCCGTGGGCATGGGTATCAAAGTATTTGATAGGCAGCTTCTCCATCTTTTCAAATAAGTCGTTCCTGAGGTTCCTCTGGGTTCCCTGGGTGATATAAATCATCAGCCTGGACTGTGTGAAGGACGCCAGGACTCCCAGGCCGTAAAAGCAGGCCACTCTGCCGATTGCCTGTGCCAACTCCCCAAAGTCGGGATTCTGCTGCTTCATCAGGGGAACAATATAATCGTCAATCAGCGTCCGCATGAACAGCGTTCCCTGAAGGGATGCAAACACTGACGCAAAGATACAGACAATCACAATCACCCACTGTATCCCGTAATCCTTAAAGGTATAGCCCAGCACTCTTTTCAGCAGCTTGCCCGGATTCTCAAGCTTGGGTCTGGGGCCTCTTGGACCCCTGCCCGGCCCGCCAGGGCCGTGACCGCCAGGGCCGTGACCGCCAGGGCCGTGACCGCCGGAACCGTTATTCACATCCGGTTTTCTCTCCTCTGCCATAATCACATCTCTCCCTTCTCGTCAAAATCGCCGCTGCCTCCGGTCTGTGACTCATAGACGTCGCGGTAAATCTCATTGCTCTTCAGAAGCTCCTCATGAGTTCCAAAGCCGTCAATCTGGCCCTCGTTCAGAACGATGATCCTGTCCGCATGTTCCACGCTTGACACTCTCTGGGCAATAATCAGCTTTGTGGTTCCGGGAATCTCCTCAGCGAAGGCTTTCCTGATTTTTGCGTCGGTAGCCGTATCCACGGCGCTGGTGGAATCGTCCAGAATCAGTATTTTAGGCTTTTTCAAAAGGGCTCTGGCAATACAAAGCCTCTGCTTCTGGCCGCCGGACACATTTGTACCGCCCTGCTCGATATAAGTGTTATAGCCCTCCGGCATTTTCTGAATGAATTCATCGGCGCAGGCCAGCTCACAGGCATGCCTGCACTCTTCCTCCGTAGCCTCCTTATCGCCCCAACGCAGATTTTCCAGTATGGTTCCGGAAAACAGGACATTGTTCTGCAATACTACCGCCACCTGGTTCCGCAGGGCCTCCATATCATAATCTCTCACGTCCACGCCGCCCACCAGCAGCCGCCCGTCCGTCACGTCATACAGGCGGCTCACCAGGTTCACCAGGCTGGACTTGGCGCTTCCCGTGCCGCCGATGATGCCGATGGTCTCTCCCGCCTTAATGTCAAGATTGATATTCTTCAGCACCGGCGTCTCCGCATCCTTTCTGTATGCAAAGGAAACGTTGTCAAACCGTATGCTGCCGTCCGCCACCTGATAGATCGGGTTCTCCGGATTCGCCAGATCAGGCTTCTCCGTCAGCACTTCGCAGATACGCTTTGCGCTTGCCACGGACATGGTTACCATCACAAAGATCATTGACAGCATCATCAAATTCATCAGGATAGTCATAC
The DNA here is from genome assembly GCA_023664365.1 of Acetatifactor muris. Lineage (GTDB taxonomy): Bacteria > Bacillota > Clostridia > Lachnospirales > Lachnospiraceae > Acetatifactor > Acetatifactor muris_B. Next base: position 12,442 of record JAMPFR010000014.1, read on the forward strand.
AATAGGTCAGCAGGCTCATAAGGTGTCCCGTAGTCAACTCGCTCTGCACCACCATATGGGCTCCGATCCAGCTGATGAGAATGATACAGGTGTATACCGTAAGGTTCATCACCGGGCCGTTCCAGGCCACGATACCTTCCGCCTTGCAGAATATTTTGTAAATATTCTCGCTTGCCTTCCTGAACTTTTTATTTTCATGCTCCTCCCGGACATAGGCCTTTACCACCCGGATAGCCGACACGTTTTCCTGTACGCTTTCGTTTAAGTCATCATACTTAGGGAACGCCTGGGTAAAATGCCTTGTGGCGTTGGTGACGATCACCCCCAGGACACAGGCCAGGATAAGCACCGCCACCAGATAGATGCTTGCCAGCCTGGGACTTATGCGGAAGGACATCACCATGGCGATGATCAGGCTGAAGGGGGCCCGCATAGCCATCCTCAGCATCATCTGATATGCGTTCTGCATATTAGTCACATCCGTTGTCAGCCTTGTTACCAGTCCCGATGTACTGAACTTGTCAATGTTGGAAAAGCTGAAGGTCTGTATATTTTCATACATGGCCTTTCTTAAGTTTCTGGCAAAGCCCGTGGAGGCCTTCGCCCCAAACACGCCTCCTCCGATACCGAAGGTCAGGCTTAAGAGGGCCGTCAGAATCATCAGCCCTCCAATCAGGTAAATATGCTGCATATTTCCCTGACTTCCGTCCGCATTGACTGCGTTGATGCCGTCGTCTATAATAGACGCCATCAGCAGGGGAATTATCATTTCCATGATGACCTCGCCTATCATAAAAAGCGGCGTTACAATAGAAGCCTTTTTAAATTCCTTGATTTGAGCTCCAAGTGTCTTCAGCATATACTTCACATCCTTTCTTTTTTATCCTCACAACATTTTTCGCCCTTTTCCCGTTCCTCCTCAGGCTCCGCCACCCCTGTTTCACGGCGCCATTCCTCCAGATTCCGGAATACCTTCTCCAGCATCCGGTGCAGCTCCGCGATTTCCTCCTCGCTTAAGTCCCGGATCATGCGCTGTTCCATCATCTCCATATGTTCTTCTACCTGGCGGTAGCCCTGCATGGCCTCTTCCGTCATCAGAATTCGCTTCAGCCTGGCGTCCTTATCCAGTGCTTTCCGCACAATCAGCCCGTTTTTCTCCATCACCTGAAGGGTGTTGGTGGCCGTTGCCCCGGAGATGCGGAATTCCTTCTCGATATCCCTCTGGTACACCGGCTGCTCCTGATGATGATAAAGATACCCCAGGATACCTCCCTGGAGCTGAGAATGGGGCGCCGTCGAAGAACAGGGCACCGTATTGCGGATAATCGCCTTGATCTGATTGTGGATCACTCGCAGCGTAAACGCAAGCCTCCTGTGGTTCTGTTCCATAACTCACCTCTTTTACCGTGCAGGCGCGCTGACATCCTTCGTGCGTATAATCAGATATAAACGCAAAAATGTTAGCGCGCTAACCTTGTTGTTAGCACACTAACATTATCACCGCAGGATATATTTGTCAATACCGAATTTTCAGCAAACTGTCAGACCGATATAACAGCCCGGCAAAGGCGGCGGCAGCTGTCAGTTCCACACAGGCTCAAAGCAGATGTTCAGATCCACGTCGGTGCCGATGCCCTGTATCCTGCCCTTATCGGAATACTGCCAGATCTTATACTCATAGGGATAAAACATCTGGTCGCTGTAAGAGGCATACCACTTGTCATAGTCCTCCAGCGCCGCAATATCTATCATCAGCGCCCCCATCTGGGTGTTGTGGTAAATCATAGGGGTATAGCCCGCGTTTTCTATGGTCTGGCAGAAAAGCAGGGTCAGATGGGTTCGCTCCTCCACAGAAATATTGTTCATACGTCCGTCCGCGCTGGTTCTCTCCACGTCATACACCACAGGGCAGTCCAGCTCATAGGGCGCAATTTTGTTCAAAACAAGCTGCGCCTCCGCCAGCACCTCGTCGTCATTGATTGCCTGGCTGAAAATATAAACTCCCACCTTGATTCCGGCGGCCTTGGCCCCCTGGATATTGGCGTCAAACTGCGCATCCTCCATAAGGTTTCCTTCCTTGCCGTAGCCCCGGTATCCCAGGCGGATAATTGCAAATTCCACCCCGTCCTGGGCCACCAGATTCCAGTCAATCTTCCCCTGATGGCTGGACACGTCGATTCCCTTGTGGGAGGTCACCTGGCCGTCCGTAAGATACTGATATTCTCCGTTTTCCAATATCTGCAGATTTGCCGCATCCAGTTGGTTTAATTTCAAATCCCTGTTGATGGGCACAAAATGAAACCGGCCGTCACTGACTACCACAATGTCATTCGGGTAGTAGGGACGCAGCGTTTCAACAGTGGTGGTGCCTGACGAAAGAGATTCCTTAATCCCGTTCAGCACCCGTTCCGCTTCCTCATTTTGGGCGGACGCCACCGCCTCCTCCACTTTTCTGTCCAGCTCCGCCTGAGAGTAAACCACGGCGCCGGACAACACGTCAACCGTATCGCCTGTCTCCCCGCCTTCCTGCCGGGACTCTCCCGGATCCCCGGACGCATCCCCGTCTCCGGCTTCCGTCTGCTTATCGGCGTCTTCTCCGCCGGAGAACTTATCATACAGCGTCATGCCGCCGTACATAGCCGCCACCAGCACCACCATGCAGCCGAGCATACCCAGAATCCCCCTGATAGTAGAATTCCGCCGCCTGGCCTTCCGCGCCTTTCTCAACTTTTCTTCTCTTTCTTCTCTGGTCTCGCTCTCGTCTATATTCCTATTATTCATGGGTATCTCCTATGACATTTTTTCTCTTGTATCTATTATATTAACCGATACAGCCCGATAGGAAAAGCGGAAATAATTACATTTTATAAAAATTTAAAGAATCAGCCTTTTGCCCGCTCCCGAAGCCGCAGCAATATTTTTTTCTCCAGCCTGCTGACCTGGACCTGGCTGATGCCCAGCGCCGCGGCCACCTCCATCTGGGTCTTTTCCTGAAAGTACCGCATGGAAATCAGCTTCTTTTCAAAAGGCTCCAGGGTATTCAACAGCTGGACCAGCAGCATATGGTTCAGCAGTTCTTCCTTTTCCGCGTCCTCGCTGCCGAAGGTTCCCGCCATGCTGCTTCCCACACTGCCGTTGTTCCCCCGGACCACCTTGTCCACCAGATAAACCTCGCTGCCGTCATCCTGATACACGGCGCTGTATATGGACTCCACCTCTATGGACGCCTCCATGGCGATTACCACATCCTCCATGGAAAGGCCCGTGGCCTCCATAATCTCCTGCAGGGTAGGCTCCCGGTTTATCCCGGCCTGCAGCTTCTGTCTTGCCAGCTTTACCTTCAGTCCGTTTTCCTTGATGGTCCTGGATACCTTCACCGGGCCGTCGTCCCGCAAAAAGCGCTTGATTTCCCCGGTGATCATAGGCACGGCATAGGTTGAAAACTGCAGTCCCAGCTTCAAATCAAATTTGTCGATGGCTTTCATCAGGCCGATGGTGCCGATTTGGAACAAATCCTCCATATCATAGCCCCGTCCCGCAAAACGCCGCACAATATGGTGAACCAAACCCAGATTTTTTTCTATCAGTACCTCTCTTGCATCCTTTTCTCCTGCCTGTGATCTTGCAATCAGTACTGACGTTTCTTCCATACTTCAGTCCTCTCTGTCTATCCAGTCACCCACGCCGATTTTTTTCTTCATGCGCACTGTGGTTCCTTTCCCCGGCAGGCTTTCCACCTCAAGATCGTCCATAAAGGCTTCCATAAAGGCAAACCCCATGCCGGAACGTTCCAGCTCGGGCTTCGTGGTAAACAGGGGTTCCATGGCCTGATCCAGATTCTCAATGCCTCTGCCGTTATCCGTGACCTGAATATGTAACATATCATTCTCCAGGAGACAATGTACCCTCACCTTGCCGGGATTGATACGGGCTTTGTCCGCAGGCTGCCCCTTGGCGCCGCCGTACCCGTAGAGATTCTCATATCCGTGAATAATGGAATTTGTCACCGCCTCGGAAACCGCCGTTTTGATATCCGCCAGCTCCTCCAGCGTCGGGTTCGCATTAGCCACAAACGCCGAAACCGCCACCCTGGCAAATCCCTCGTTGTCAGAAACCGCATCAAACAAAAGCTCCATCTCATTTTTCATGATTCCAGTACCTCCACAATTTTTTCCAGTCCGGATACAGTCAGGATTCTTCTGATCTGCCTGTCTGCATGAATACAAAAGACCCGCCCGCCGAAGCAGGATATTTTCCTGTGTCTTCCCATAATGATTCCCACGCCGGAGGAATCCATGAACCGTGTGTTTTCAAAATCAAAGACCACGTTGCACACATTCTCCCTGCATAACAGCCTGTCCGCGTTCTCACAGATAAAGCCTGCCCTGTGGTGATCCACCTCCTCCGGCAGCCTTATCATCAGACAGTTGTCTATCACCTGAAAATCTTCCGCTGCAATCTGCTCCATATGCCCTCTCCCTTCCGCCTTTCTTTACTTTCACGCACGTTTTTGCACAAAGAAAAGAACCCGCAGCATCCCGCAGGTTCTTTTCTTTTGTATCTTTTACATTCTTCTCACACTTCCAGTCATGCCGCCAAACCGGAAGAATCCGCTTGCGGATTCTTCCCGGAATGACTTAGATTTTCTTAGGTCAGGTCCTTTCTGACCTTAGAAAATCTTCATTCCGTTCACACTTTATTCCACCGTAACCCCAAGCTCCCGCAGACGGTTCCTGGTGTCGCTGACCCGGTTTGAATCCGGGAACAGCTCCAGCACCTTCCGGTAAGTCTCTGCCGCCTCTTCCTCATTTCCGTTTGCATGGTAGGCCCTTGCCAGGTAATAGAGCGCATCCGTGTGGGTTTCGTCATAATATACGGCTCTTTCAAAGGACTCAATGGCCGCAGGATATTCCTCATGCCGGAAATACTCATAAGCCTCATCATAATATGTCACCGCCAGCTCCGGCCCGATCACCTTCCGCAGCGTCTGGTACAGATTCTGAAAGCCATCGGAGGTTCCCTCCACATCGATGATTCCGGCAATATTTTCCAAATCTGCCGCCGTTGCCATATTGTCCCGGTTCGTCAGATAATCCGCCGCCACCGTCAGCAGGCTGTCATAGGTCTCCACGGTGCCCCCGGCTCCCGTAAAGTCCTCCACTTCCCCCTGAAGCTCTTCAATCCGGCTGTTCAGCTTCTCCACCTCGCTCTCCAGCTCCTGGATGCGGACAGCCCTGGCGTCGGACTCATTGCTGATTTTCCTGGTCTCCTCCTGCATCTGGGTCTTGGTATTGGACTGGGCCGCAGGCACCAGAAGGAAATAAGTGACCGCAAGTCCAATCACCAGCCCTAAGCCTATGTTAATCAGCGTGGACACACCGCCGCTTTTTGGCTCCTTCACATTCAGCGGCTGAATAATCATCTCATTGTCGCTGACATAGCGCACGGTTTCATCCTTCCTGCGCTTTCCGCCGGACTGCTTCACCGTCTCGTCCGGCACCAGCATCAGCTCCACTTCCCTTAAATAACGCAGGGTTTTGGTGTTGTTCCTGTCAATATCAATACACTTGCGAAGCTCCCGCTCCGCCCGCTCCCACTGCTCGCTGTCCATATACAGCAGCGCCAGCAGCTGGTGCGCCCGAATAAAACGGGGATTCAGCGAAAGAACCTTCTTCAACTGAATCACAGCCAGATCTCTGCTGTCCTGTTGGCAGTACACCAGCGCCTGGTTATATTTCTTAATGGTCTGATTGATGGAATCCAGTCTGCCGGAGTTGGACTGCAGACGATTGATATAATCATCCGCAATGTTTTTCTCCGGGCGCAGGTTCTTACTGATGACCCACTCGCTGAGCGCCGCCACCACCTCGCCTGTCTCGAAATACACAAGTCCCAGCAGATTCCGGGCGTCAATGTTGTTTTTATTAAATTTCAGACTTTGCCGCAAGCTGGTAATTGCACCGGTCAGGTCTCTGACTTCCGCCTTTTCCAGACCGTCGTTGTAATACATATTGGAAACGAACATAATCCTTTTGTAAAGAGACACATCCGCTCCGCAGGCAGTGCAAAAATCATGCTCCGACAGCTGACAACCGCAGTTATAACAAAACATGCTACACCTCTTCCGACTCTTCCTCGGACTCTTTTATCATTTTTACAAGTAAATCGGCCATATCTGTCAGATCCTGGTTGTAAATGGCATCCTCCGCATCTTCCACTTCAAGACTGGGATGAAACTTTTTCAGCTCTTCCTCAAAATTTATCATCTCTCAAAAGCTCCTTTATCTCACCTGCCAGATACAGGCTGCCCGCTATGTATACACGTTCGTCCTGCCTCCGGCTATGTAACAGCTCATGAAAAGCTGCAGATACGCTGTTATACAGCCGATATCCGCATTCTGGATACCGTTCAAAAAGCTCCCTGAAGGCGTCACCGGAAACGCCTCGCTCCGTCTGCATACGAGCCGCAAAAACCCGCTGAAACAAACCTGACTGCACCAGCTCTTCCACCATGCGCCTGCAATCCTTTTCCTTCACCGCACTGAACAGCAGCGTCCGTGGGCCGTTATGCCCATCTGCCGCAACGGTCTCCAGAAAGGCCCGGATTCCGTCCTCATTGTGGGCTCCGTCCACATAAACCTCCGGCAGCACTTCCTCCATACGCCCCGCCCAGAAGCAGCGGCTCACGCCCTGCCGTATCTGCGCCTCGGAAACAGTCCTGCCTCCGTCCAGCACCTCAACCGCCCGCACCGCCAACGCGGCATTTTCCATCTGATAAGCGGCAATGGTGTGCAAAATAAGGCTAATATAACTATAATACTCAGTGTGCACGGAAAAATCAATGCTTTTATTTTGAAAACCCAGAAAGCGATAGTCTTTTTTCGACACAGGATATGTCCTTACGCCAAGTTCCGCCGCCTTTCTTTCAAATACCTCACTGACCGTCCCGCTTGTATCCCAATATACTGCAGGCGCCCCCTGCTGCATGATACACGCCTTTTCCCAGGCGATTTTCTCCACGGTATCTCCCAGATATTCCACATGATCCAGGCTGATATGGGTTATCACCGCCAATTCCTTCTCAGACACGGAATTGGTGGCGTCCAGTCTCCCCCCCAGCCCCGTCTCCAGGATGCAGAAGTCCGGCTCTTTCTCCGCAAACAGCACCATGGCCATAAAAAACAGATACTCGAAATAGGAGGGATGATAGAAGCCCGGCCGCTCCTGCCGCTCCTGTTCCTCCCCTTTCTGCTCTTTCTCCCACTCCAGCCTGTCATAGACCTGTAAAAATCCCCGCAGGAAATCCTCTCCGGAAATCATTTTTCCGTCCACCACAAACCGCTCCCGTATATCCGCCAGATGGGGGGAGGTAAAGAGCGCCACCCTGTACCCGGCAGCCTCCAGAATGGAACGCATGTAGGCACAGACAGAGCCTTTGCCGTTTGTGCCTGCAACATGAATGATCCGCATCCGCCTGTCCGGACTGCCCAGCCGGCGCAGAAAGGCTTTCGTGTCCTCCATGGTGTTCTTGGAGGTAAAGCGCGGAATCGCGTTAATATAATTTTCCGCCTCCTCAAAGGAGGTTATGGGGCGCTTCTGCATACCGTACCTCTGTTCATCCCTTATTAAGCTGCTCCAGCCGGGTGTCCACCTGCTCCATCATCCGGGTATACTTTGCCAGCTTTTCCCTCTCCTCCGCAATCTTGGCCTGGGGAGCCCTGGAGATAAATTTCTCATTGGAAAGCATACCGTTGACCCGGGCAAGCTCCCCCTCCAGACGCTTTTTCTCTTTTTTCAGCCGCTCTGTCTCCTGGGCAATGTCCACCAGTTCCGCAAAGGGAATGTACAGGGTTGCGCCGGGAATCACCACGCTCACCGCATCCCGGGCGATTCCGGTCTTGTCCTTCTGTATCATAACCTCGCTGGCAGAGGCCAGAGACGCAAAGAACAATTTCCCCTCGTGAAAGGTGGTAAGAATTTTATCATCTCCGCTGACAACGTACACCGCCGCCTTGCGGGCAGGAGCCACGTTCATCTCGCTTCTCACGTTGCGGACGCCTCTGACAGCCTCCTTGATGATTTCAATGTCCTTCTCTTCTTTTGCAAAGGCGCGCTCCTGCCGGTATACGGGCCAGGGGCTTATCATGATGGACTCCCGGTCAGCGGCGCCGGCCTCCGGCGGGTTATCCTTCGACAAAGCGTCCTCCGGTGAAGCATCCCCCAGGCTCCGCAGAGTGCAGTATATCTCTTCTGTAATAAAGGGCATATACGGATGCAGCAGCTTCAGCGCGTCAATCAGCACGGTCCTTAAGGTCCACAGGGCCGCGTTCCGGCTTACCCCGTCGTCGGAATTGTACAGGCGGGGCTTTACCATCTCGATATACCAGTCGCAGAATTCATCCCATATAAAGTCATAGACCTTCTGAACCGCAATGCCCAGTTCAAAGCTCTCCATATTGTCCGTGACCTCTTTCACCAGGGTATTGAGCCTGGAAAGGATCCACCGGTCCACCGGCTGCAGCTCCTCCTCACCCGGTTCCGTCACTTCCCTGCCGTCCATATTCATCATAATGAATCTGGAAGCGTTCCACACCTTATTTGCAAAGTTCCGGCTGTTCTCCACTCGCTCATAATAAAAGCGCATATCATTTCCGGGGGCGTTGCCGGTAATCAAAGTAAGCCGCAAAGCGTCCGCACCGTACTGCTCGATAATATCCAACGGGTCAATGCCGTTGCCCAGGGACTTGGACATTTTGCGCCCCTGGCTGTCCCGCACCAGACCGTGGAAAAACACAGTTTTAAAGGGCTTTTCACCCATATGCTCGTAGCCCGAAAAAATCATCCTGATGACCCAGAAGAAAATAATGTCATAGCCTGTAACCAGCACATCCGTAGGATAAAAATACTTCAGATCCTCCGTCTGCTCCGGCCACCCAAGCGTCTCAAAGGGCCACAGGGCGGAGGAAAACCAGGTATCCAGAGTATCGGAATCCTGGGCCAGATGCTCACAGCCGCACTTGGGACATTTTCCGGGCATTTCCTTTGCCACGATTATTTCCCCGCACTTGTCGCAGTAATAAGCGGGGATCCTGTGCCCCCACCAGAGCTGTCTGCTGATGCACCAGTCCCGGATATTGTCCGTCCAGTTAAAATAGGTCTTCTCCATGCGCTTGGGAACCAGCCTGATTTCTCCGCTTTTCACCGCTTCCACCGCAGGCTTGATCAGATCGTCCATCTTTACGAACCACTGCAGCTTAATCAGGGGCTCCACTGTGCTGTGACAGCGGTAGCAGGTGCCCACATTATGGCTGTAATCCTCTATTTTCACCAGAAGTCCCTGTCTGTCCAGCTCCTCCACAATGGCCTTTCTGGCCTCATAGCGATCCATGCCTTCAAATCTGCCGCCGTTTGCGTTAATGGTGGCGTCGTCATTCATAATGTTAATTTCCGGCAGATTGTGGCGTTTTCCCACCTCAAAGTCGTTGGGGTCATGGGCCGGTGTGATTTTCACCACGCCGGTGCCGAACTCCCTGTCCACATAGGTGTCTGTGACGACGGGAATCACTCTGTTCACAATGGGCAGCAGCACACTTTTGCCAATGAGATGGGCATAGCGCTCATCCTCCGGATGAATGGCCACGGCGGTATCCCCCAGCATGGTCTCCGGGCGGGTGGTGGCAAAGGTGAGGAACTCCGTGGCACTGGGGGTTCCGTCCTCTTCCATCACGGGATACTTAATGTGCCAGAGATGTCCGGCCTGCTCTTCATATTCCACCTCAGCGTCAGAGATGGAGGTATTGCAGACAGGGCACCAGTTGACAATACGGGAGCCTTTATAGATATAACCTTTTTCGTGCATCTTCACAAAGACCTCGGTAACTGCCCTGTTGCAGCCCTCGTCCATGGTGAACCGCTCCCTGTCCCAGTCGCAGGAGGAACCCATCTTCTTCAGCTGGGAGATAATACGGCCGCCATACTCCTTTTTCCAGGCCCAGGCACGCTCCAGGAATTTCTCCCTGCCCAGCTCTTCCTTGCCGGTGCCTTCCTCCTTCAGCTTCTCCACAATCTTTGCCTCCGTGGCAATGGAAGCGTGATCGGTTCCCGGCTGCCAGAGAGCATTATAGCCCTGCATCCGCTTGAAGCGGATCAGTATGTCCTGCATGGTGTTGTCAAGGGCGTGGCCCATGTGCAGCTGCCCCGTGATATTCGGGGGCGGGATTACGATGGTAAAAGGCGTTTTGGAAGGATCCGCCTCTGCGTGAAAATACTTTTTGTCCAGCCATTTCTGATACAGTCTGTCCTCAATTCCCTTTGGATCATAGGTTTTTGCAAGCTCCCGGCTCATGTTTTATCCGCTCCTTTCATAATGCCTGCCGCCTGTGCTTTCTTCTCCTGCATAAGCAGACTCGAAACAATTTGGTTCCCCGGTGTAAGATTTAGAATTTCTTCGCCGGGTCAGCAGTCTTTCTCTTATATGCGCAAACAACGCCCTCTGCCGACTCTCGTCAGCAAAGGGCGTGTCAACGCGATACCACCTTTGTTCACAACGGCTTCACAGCCATTGCCTCAGTGACTTCTATCCAAAGTCCTATCCGGTAACGGGGATAAGTCGTGAGAACCTACTCCTGTCCGGTTTTCCGGCATTCAGTCCTCCGGCTCGGAAGCTACCTTCCGCACTCTTTCCTTCAAGCAGCCTTTCAGCGCCGGGCTTCAAACACTGTATCACTGGCGCATTCCGCGCCCCCGGCAGCCGCTCTCTCTTTTAAGGAGTGGTGCGTACTCCTCTTCGTCACAGCCTTTTATGATTTATAGGAAACTATAATCTATTCCACGGCGTTTGTCAAGAGTGGAGATTTTTGTTTTTGAGCATTTTGGCTATATTCATTTTCCCGCCTCGGTGGTATGATGATATCCGATGCGGTATATAGCTGCAGCTATGATTTACAGTGGCGGAGGAACAGAAAATGGAGAGCAAAAAGAAATACGGAAGAACATTGGCGGCCTGCTATCTGGGTTTCGTTACCCAGGCTGTCTGCGCAAATTTTGTCCCGTTATTGTATTTAACATTTTATCATACCTACGGAATCCCTTTCAGTCAGTTGGCCCTGATATCCACCTGCTTCTTTTTTACACAGCTGATAACGGATCTTTTCTGCGCAAAGGCAGTGGACAAAATCGGCTACAGGCCCTGTATTGTAACCGCGGAAATCGCTTCCGCCGCAGGACTGGCCGCTCTCGCGGTACTGCCTGACCTGACGCCTTCTCCGTTCTGGGGCATCCTGATATGTGTTATAATATATGCCGTGGGCAGCGGACTAACGGAAGTCTTAGGCAGCCCTATTATCGAGGCATGTCCCTTTGAAAATAAGGAAAGCAGGATGAGTCTGCTCCACTCCTTTTACTGCTGGGGTTCCGCAGGGGTCATCTTGGGCTCCACCCTGTTTTTCTCCCTGTTCGGCGTAGAGCACTGGCGTATACTGGCGGTTATATGGGCAGTCATCCCTCTGTATAATATCTATAACTTTGTCACCTGCCCCATCGAGACGCCGGTTGAAGAAGGCAGGGGCATGACTATGGGACAGCTGTTTAAGACAAAGGTATTCTGGCTTTTCCTTCTGCTGATGATATGCGCCGGTTCCTCTGAGCTTGCCATGGCCCAATGGGCGTCTGCCTTTGCAGAGTCCGCGCTGCATGTTTCCAAAACTGTGGGAGACCTTGCCGGGCCATGCGGATTTGCCGTATTTATGGCAATCAGCCGCACACTGTACGGAAAATTCGGTGAAAAGATGAACCTAACCGTATTTATGACCGTATCGGGAATCCTCTGTCTGTGCTGTTATCTGTTGGCCGGCTTGTCCCACATTCCGCTCATGGGTCTGATAGGCTGCGCCCTCTGCGGCTTTTCGGTGGGTATTATGTGGCCCGGTTCCATCAGCATCTCCTCAAAAATTCTTCCCACCGGCGGTACGGCCATGTTCGCGCTGCTTGCCCTGGCAGGCGATCTGGGCGGGACCTTGGGGCCTGCCATTATCGGAAGCGTATCGCAAAAAGCGGGAGAAAATCTGCAGGCTGGAGTGTTTGCGGGAATCGGCTTCCCGCTTGTGCTGGTAATCTGTGTATTGGCCCTGCGGAAAAGTCACAATACATCTGTCAAATAACTGGCCTGATAAAAAAGTTGCGATCTGGCACTTTTTATCAAGCCAGTTTTGCAGTACACTTGCAGCAACCTAAATACAATTCACTATCGGGAGGAGCTAAGATTATGGAAAAAAACACAGAGAAGAAAAACCCGGAAAAGAAAAAAAGCCCGGGGCTGCTGATTGCAGGAGCCGTCCTGCTGATTGCAGGCATTATCCTTGCAGTGTACACCTACAATACCAGTTATCAGGAATCCTTGACTGCCACAGAAGAGCAGCTTCGGCTGCAGCGCCCTTACTCCTATTCACTGACTCTTGTATTTCTGGCTTTGCCCCTGACAGTCAGAGGCGTCCTCAATGCTGTACGGGGCGTTGACCGCAACCCCAAGGCAGATGTGAAGCGGCTGGCTATGGCAGGTCTGATGGCTGCCCTTTGCTACATCGGCTTTGCCTTTTTCAAAATTGACCTTACCGTCGGGCCGGAAAGGGCTTCTTTCCACTTCGGAAATGTGTTCTGTGTACTGGGGGCGCTGCTGCTGGGCGGCTATTGGGGCGGTCTGGCCGGAGCCGTGGGCATGACTATCGGCGACTTTACCACCTCCTATGTCACCAGCGCTCCGAAAACCTTTCTTCTGAAGCTGTGCATCGGCCTGATTACAGGCTTTGTAGCCCACAAAATTTTTAAGCTGGACAAAGAACACTCCGCAAAATATGTGACGGGCGTCACCATCCTGTCCTGTGCCTGCGGCATGGCTTTTAACGTGGTTGCCGACCCTCTTGTAGGCTATTTCTACAAAACCTACCTGTTGGGCGTTCCCCAGGATATTACGAAGGCTCTTGTAAAAATCGCAGCGCTGACTACTGCAGTCAACGCCCTGGTGGCTGTTGCCGCCGCTTCCTTATTCTATCTTGCGCTCCGGCCTGCCCTTAAGAAAGCAGGACTGTTTATTCAGGTAACGCCGGCGCAGTGATTCTGCAGGAGGCAAATAATAGAATTCACGCTTCGCGAGAATTCTATTGTCATGAATACAAAAAAGGCCGCCCGCAACCGGAGCGGCCTTTTTGCAAAAAGCTGCAAGTACCTGATTAATCCGTAAACCCTATTGTAATATTGCCTGCATTACATTCAATTTCCATATCCTTCCCGGCTCCGTTGTCAACGGTCTTCGACACCCCAAGCCCGCTGTAGCTCTCCGAACCCAGAGCTATATTCCCCAACGCTCCGTTCAATCTGTAATTAAAATCCCGCTGACTGCCGGTAAGCTTCATTTCCACGTTTCCCATGGCGCAGACCACATCCGCGCTGCTTTCGACATTTCCCCACAGCAGCAGCTTGCCCATGCCAATCTCCACCTTTACTTCCTTTACATCTATGTCTCTCATGTCAATCCGGCCCGCGCCCACTTCCATCTCCAGGACTTCCGCTTTCAGGCCCTCGACTGTAATCTGTCCGGCCCCCACTCCCAGGGAAACCTTATCTGCGTCCAGCCCCTGAAACTCCAGGTCACCTGCTCCCAGTTCGATGTCCGTCTCCAGGTAATGATACCCTTCCGGCACATAAAGCCTGACCACACAGTTTTCCCAGCTGCCCCAGTTCAGTCGTCCGGAGGTGGGCGTCGATCTGACATAAAGGGTTCCGTTTTCCAGATAGGCCTGGAACTTTCCGGCATCCGACACTTCCACATAAAAGGAATCATCACCGGAGACCTGTGTCAGAAGCTGACAGCCTCCCGCCTCAATTTCCAGCCTCTCCACCGCCTCACCCAGGCAGAACCTCTCCACATCTCCGCCCCAAATATCATGATTGGAATCAAAGCTGGTGGCATCGTCAATGTCATAATCCAGATCCGGCAGGCTATCCGCCACGTTGTCCCGCACCCGGAGCCCCCATCTGAACAAACCGTCAAAATCCACGGATACTCTGCCGCCCGTAACGTTTTCAACCACCTGTGCAATCACCGTCCTTCCCCGCACGGTTCCTGCCGCTATGGCAAGCACTATCCCCAGAGCCAGAAAAATCAATGCCGTAACGGCGCAGCCCTTCATAAACTTTTTCATGCCGCAGCCTCCTTTCTCCCGAAACGAAACAAATGCCCTATCCCTTTGAAAATAGCAGGGGTAACGATTCCCGCCATGGCTACCGTCAGCATCAGGAACAAGATGCCCACACCGCCGCACACAAAACCGCCGCCTATCAGCGCTATTCCCACCAGCGGGTCAGCCGGAATACACATGCCTCCCACAATCAGCAGTACGAAAAACACAATAAACATAGAAAGAACCACAACGCCGAAGCTTAAAATCAGTGCAAACCACATCACCAGAAGCCCAAACAATATACTCAGCAGACCTATAATAAAGGGTGAAGCAAACACAAGCAAAATTGTAATCAACACAATCATTCCCCCGGACATGCCCTGCTTTCCCGGTGATCCCGGCCTGCCGCCCGCAGCCGAAGCCCCTCCAAAGCCTCCGCCTCCGGAATTCCCGCTGCCGCCAGCACCCGAAGCCCCGCCAAAGCCTCCGCCTCCGAAATTCCCGCTGCCGCCCGCAGCCGAAGCCCCGCCAAAGCCTCCGCCTCCGAAACTCCCGCTGCCGCCCGCAGCCGAAGCCCCTCCAAAGCCTCCGCCTCCGGAATTCCCGCCGCCGGCACCCGAAGCCCCGCCAAAGCCTCCGCCTCCGGAATTCCCGCTACCGGCACCCGAAGCCCCGCCAAAGCCTCCGCCTCCGGAATTCCCGCTACCGCCCGCACCTTGACTTCCCCGTATTCCGCCAGCAAATGCAGCCCGCTGCAGCTCACCGTTCCCGCAGCCTGCGAGGTTTCTGCTTTCTCCGATCTCCAATACCGCCGGCGCTTCCCCGATTTCCTCCCGGGCATCCGCTTTTCCGTATTCCACCACTGCCCGATCCGCCGCAGTGGAGCTTACCGCTGTCTGATTTTCCAAAAGCTCCCGTCGGATGTTCTCCGCCACCCTGGCAGGATTGCCCAGGGCCTCGATGACACTCTGCTCGTTTTCGGCTCCCGCATCATCAAAATAATCATTATAATATTGCAGCGCCTCTTCTCTTTCCGCATCAGAAATATTCTGAAACAGAGTTTCCAGCTGATTCATAAATTCTGTTCTGTTCATAGCCCGGTCCTCCCCTCAAACAGACCTGTAATTTTTTCCGAATATTGACGCCACTCGCTCTCATACAGCTGCAGCTGGGCCCAGCCCCTGGCCGTAACCTTATAATAACGCCTGTTCCTGCCTCCGCACTCCATATCATAAACCTCCAGGCAGTCATCCTTCTGCAGTCTGCGCAAAACCGGATATAAAGTAGACTCCGACAGCTCTATCACCTGGCGGACGTCCTGGGTAATCTTGTACCCGTAAGTTCCTTCCGGTTCCTTGGAGACAACGGCGAGCACTATGGCATCCAGCAGAGCCGCCCCTGCGCTAAATATCATATTATCGCTCCTTACCTTCCATGTGATTCTATATAATATTATACGGTGTATAGCATCCTTTCTGTGGACACTATACACCGTATAATATTATATGTCAAGCACAAATTCCTAAACACTGCTGTTATTGCCGTTTCCCCCGGCCATTTATCCCGGCAGCTTATACCTCACATTTCCAGAAATAGGCGCTGTACCCCTTCAGCACCGAACCTCCTCCGAAGTCATGCTCCTCTCCGGTAATCAAATCCACCGCTCTTCCGCAGCCGGCGTCAAAGTGCGCCGTAAAATCATTTTCATCCGCATTGACTGCCACCAGGATCCTCTCATGCTCCGACTTTCTCTCGAAGATGCACTGACGGTTCGTAAGGAGCACGGAGCGGAACCCGCCATAATTCAGCCCTTCCGAATGTTTCTTTGCCTCGCTGAGCCTGCTGACCCAGTCAGTCAAATCATTCCAGACCGGCTCCTCAAATGCGGGGCGCAGCGCCGGATCTCCCTGGGATTTCTCAGCTTTCTCCCCCCACTCGCTTCCGTAATATACGCAGGGTATCCCGGGCATTCCAAAGGAAAGGGCATAAATCAGAGGCAGATGGTTCTTATTGGTCAAAATGCTCGCCACTCTGGTCACATCATGATTATCCACAAAAGATAACAGATGCTTCCCCTTATACAAAGTCCAGTTCTCCGGCCCGAACTGCCGAAGCAGGGAATGGTTAATCTCAAAAAGGTTCATGCTGTTGAAGCTGCTGTAAAGTCCCTTATAGCACTCATAATTGGTGGCGGAATGCAGCATCTGTTCATTCATCAGCCTGTTGTAATCGCCGTGCAGCATCTCGCCCACCAGGAAGAAATCCTCCTTCAGCCCGTCGCAGTAAGAGCGCAGCCTGCGCACAAAGTTCTCATCCAGGCTGTATGCCACATCCAGTCGAAGCCCGTCTATGCCGAACTCCTCCACCCAGAATTTTACGCTTTCCAGAAGATAATTCACCAGATCTCCGTTCTGCAGATTCAGCTTTACCAGATCATAATTTCCTTCCCAGCCCTCATACCACAGGCCGTCATTGTAATTGGAGTTGCCGTCAAAGGCAATGCGGTAGAACCAGCTTACATAAGGAGAATTCTCCCGCTTTTGCAGAACGTCCCGAAAAGGGCCGAAGCCTCTTCCCACATGGTTGAACACCCCGTCCAACACTACCTTGATCCCGTTCTCATGAAGCGCGTCGCAGATCTCCCTGAAATCCCCGTTGGTGCCCAGCCGTACATCCACCTTCCGATAATCCCTTGTATTGTAGCCATGGGTATCCGACTCAAACAGGGGTGAAAAGTAAACCGCATTCACTCCAAGCCTTTTCATATGCGGTATCCAGTCAAGCACCTTCCTGATGCGGTGCTCCTGCACCCCGTCATTCTCAAAAGGTGCCCCGCAGAACCCCAGCGGATAAATCTGATAAAAAACACTTTCGTACGCCCACATAACTTTCTCTCCTTTTCATTGACTGATTTGGTACTAATTTATATATCTTGCAAAATTCCTGCAATTATATATTCGGCTTACTCTGTCACATTTTTCGTGTTATTTTTTCAAAAAGCGGCTAAATCCACAGAGTTATCCACTTATACACATGTGTCATAACGACTTTTTTCGATGTCATTCGCCAAAAAAACGGCGTCGTTTCATGCAAACCTACAACCATTCATTCCAAAAACGTTCCACCTGTTTTGCAACGGTGTCTACCGTCACAACGTCAAAGCGCTCCCACTCCCTTGGAAACATACGCCTGTAAGAAAACTGCAGAAACCGTTCGTCCAGCAGCGCCACAATTCCCACATCCTCCACGGTCCGTATCACCCGGCCCGCAGCCTGCAGCACCTTGTTCATGCCGGGATAGCGGTAGGAATAGTCGAACCCGTCCTCTCCCCCTTCATGGAAAAAGTCCTTCAGCAGTTCCCTCTCAAAGCACACCTGTGGCAGACCGGTGCCGACAATAACAGCCCCTATCAAATCATCGTTTTTCAGGTCGATTCCCTCGCTGAAAATTCCTCCCAGCACACAGAAGCCTATGAGAATGCGATCATCGTCCTCATCATCCTCTTCCTCCTCTATCTCCATGGAAACGGAGGTGCGCATGGCGGCTTCCGCCTTCAAATCAGCCTCACCGTTTCTTTGGAACCGTGCCAGAAAGCTCTCCCTGTCCGCTTCTTTCATATATTCACTCTGAATCATGCATTCCCGGCCCTCTCCGCCGAAATTCTCCACATACTTCTCATAAACCGCCTGAAGAAAGGCATAGGAGGGGCAGAAAACCATGTAATTTCCATGGCGGTTCTTCACAATCTCTTCAATGTATCTGGCAATATTAAGATACTCTTCCTCCGATCGCCTTGTGTACTTGCTGGTCACATCCCCCGCAATAAATAACGCCCGCTTCTCCGGATTGAACACCGACCGGGCATATACCTCATAATCCTCCGCTTCCCCGCCAAGCAGCTTCTTATAATATTGTATCGGCAGAAACGTGGCGGAAAACAGGATACTGCTCCGCCCCCGCTCCATACACCGACGAAGATTTTCAGCGGGATTCATGCAGAAAAGCTTCAGCAGGAAGCTGCCGTCATCGCACAGCCGGGTATACTTCACATAATTTTCATCCAGCAGCTCATAAATCTCCAGGAAATGGCTGATTTCAAAATAGAAATCCAACAGCAGCTCCCTTACTGCCGGCGGTTCTTCCTCCTGCTCCGCCAGATAGTCGTCCAGCACCGCCTGAAGCCGCATCAGCGGCTGCACAAAGCCGTCAATCTCCTGCACAATGCGGCATTGCTCGCATTCCCGCTTCATAGCCAGCATTTCCTGATTACACTTTTCCAACTGATAGAGTATCTTATCTGCATATCCCTGACGGACAAGGGTACTGCGGGCGCCCGCGGCGCCCCTGCCCCCTTTTTTATGCTGCGCCGCCTGTACAACCGTCAGATGATTCAAACGATCCTCCGGCCTCTCTTCTGACTCATCTGTCATATCTTCCGTCATATCTAACGTCATCTGACCTGAAACCTGATGTTTCCTGCTTTTTGCGGTGATTTCTGACATTACTGTCTGTTTTAACTCTCTGCGCAGTTCCAGAAACTGTTCCTTTAGCAAAACAGCGCTGTACATTTCTCTCCCCCGCTCCAGAAGGTTATGAGCCTCGTCAATCAGAAAGATGTAGTCTCCGCCTGCGCTGTCTGCAAAAAAGCGTTTCAGATATACATGCGGGTCAAACAGATAATTATAATCGCAGATAACCCCATCCGCAAACAGGCTCATATCCAGACACAATTCAAAGGGGCAGACCCTGTGTTTCTCCGCATATTCTTCTATCCCTTCCCTGCTGAAGCTCTCCCGGGAGGTCAACATGTCGTAAACCGCATCGTTAATCCTGTCATAATGCCCTTTGGCATAAGGGCAGTAATCAGGATTGCATTCCGCCTCCTCCATAAAACAGATTTTTTCCTTTGCAGTCAGTATGACGCTTTTAAAATGCAGCCCCTTCCCCCGAAGCTGCTGCAGGGTATCCTCTGCCACGGTTCTGGTAATCGTCTTTGCCGTCAGATAAAAAATCTTATTCCCTCTGCCCTGTCCCACAGACTGTACGGCGGGATAGATTGTGGAAATGGTCTTTCCCACCCCGGTAGGCGCCTCCAGAAACAGCTTTTTCTTATGATAAATCGTCTTATACACATTGGTTACAAGCTCCTTCTGACCCTCCCGGTAATCAAAAGGAAACTCCAGACCCTGAATGGACGCCTGGCGGAGCTTTCTCCAATTCCAGTCATAATCCGCCCATTTGCGGTAAGAATCCATCAATTGGCCAAACCACTGCTCCAACTCCGCAAGGGTATAATCCATATGGAAATAACGCAGTTCCTCCGTGGGAATATGGCAGTAAGTCATCCGCACCTGTATTTCCCGAAGCCCCTGCTGCAATCCGTAAATATAGGCATAGCATTTTGCCTGGGCCAGATGCAGGGGCATGGGCGCCTTCCATCTTGCCGGATCCCGGTAAACGCCTTTGATTTCATCTATGACAACCAGTCCTTCATGATGAATGACGCCATCGGCGCGTCCCTCCACCGTCAACAGGTATCCTTCCTCCTCAAAGGAAATTTTCAGCGGCACTTCCGCCTGGTACTCCGATCCCATCCGTCTCTGAATCATGCGGTGAATTCTGCTGCCTTCCTGCATGGCATTATCGGGAGAAGCCTGACGCCTGTTATCTATATCCCCGTATCGGAGTACAAACTCTACCAGATTCCGAACGGAGATCTGAATCTCTTCCTTCATGACGCACCGCACCTCCCTTCCCTCCAAAAAAAGGAAATCTCTCCCGTGTATCCGTAAAACCTGAAGCAGCCCCTGCCCAAACAACAGATTTCACGCTTTGCATTTCCTGTAAGATACAGAAAAACTCCCCATGAAGATAGTACGCTATCCTTCACAGGGAGTAAGCTTTTTTAATGTATCAGCAGGCTATTGCATATTTTTCAAGAAGCTCTTCCAGCTGGGCATTATAGCCCTCGTAAGACACTTTCAGAGGCACTCTGAAATCCAACCCGTAAACTCCTAAAAATGATTTGGCATCCACTACATATCTGTTGTAAGAAATGTCGATGTCAAAATCACATCTGGAGGTTACGTCGACGAAATGCTGAACATCGTTCTGGGTCATACGAATCGTTTTGACCATCTCTAACCATCCTCTCTCACATAACAACAAACACCAGTTACTATACCTTTATGATTTACCATTATATGCAAAAGAATTCAGGATGTAAAGCGTTTTCCGTGAGCAGATTTTTCGTTCTCTTTCGCTGATTTTCTTCTCTTTTATCACTTTTGCCGATCGTCTCCCCGCTCCGATATTTTCTTTTGTCTATTTTATCCATTTTTTGCTTCAACGCGACACAGTAATGAAATACAGTTTTATTCTTACGGACTAAATTATGATGCGTAATTTCGGCAGTTAAAACTCTATCATATACTCCCGGAACCTCAGCGGCAGCAGATTCCTCTGCAGCTTCAGGTTCTCCCTTTCCTTTATGGAAACGGTTCTGCAAAAATGGCGGAACAGCTCCTGATACTCCTTTTCCTCTTCCGAGAACCGCAGCTCCGGCTCTGTCTCCTCCCCTGAAAGCAGATACCATTGCTGCCTTGCGGGATGAATACCGAAAAGATTCCTTGTATTGTCGTATATAACAAAGTTTTCAACAGGCAGCCTGTCCGCAAAATGAGGCATCAGAAAGGTAAGGGCATTGCACCCGGGTCCGATTTTAGCATACAGAATACCGTTCTCCAGCTCCTGAAACCGTAAAAATTCTCTGAGATGGTTAATCTCCCGGTCGGCCTTCCTGGCCATGGAAAAGGTCTGCATCACATAGCAGTCCGTCAGATTGTCAAAGAGGTGTCCTCTGGCGCATCTCTCATCCAGTCCCTTCACTACCGTCCGGTACACAGCCTGGGCTTTTTCATTGTCCGTGGAGGCAAGGGCCGTGCAGACCCTGAGGTAATCCTCCTCTCCAAACCGCCGCTCCAGAGTACGCATCACCTTCACCGCCCTGGCCGAATCCGGCTGTATCCGCACATCCTCCGCAAAAAGCATGGGATTGTCATCCAAAGCCAGATAAGTGTCCTCCGCATCTCTGTTCTCCTCATAAGAAAGATAGATAGCCGTAAAGATACTTTCCAGCGAATCCTCACATCTGTAAACCGTCATTTCAGTCTCTCCTTCCGCCACAGCGGCCCGCCCCTTATAACTGCCCCACTGCAGCCTGCAAAACCTCCTGCCCGGAGGGCGTCCCCACGGACATTCCCCCGAAGCTGCCGTCGTCAAACAGCGACATCTGCCGATACGTCATTCCGTCGGCGCCAAACCGTATCCTCTCGTTCCTGTCCGTAAGATTCCTGACAATATAATCCTCCTCCAGCTTAACCGGGTACATCATCCTACCGCTGCAGGTGATAAAGAAAACCGCCCGCTTTAAGACTACGCCCAGCTTCTTTAAATCTCCGAAGGTCAGGCTTGCGCACCGCCTGGCTGCAGTTATCCGCCTGGCGCTTTTCACTCCGATGCCCGGAACCCGGAGCAGGATTTCCGTGGGAGCGGTATTGATCTCCACCGGGAACTGCTCCAGATGCCGCACTGCCCAGTCTTCCTTGGGATCCAGCAGCACATTGAAAAACGGACGCTTTTCATCCAGCAGTTCCTCCGCCTTAAAACCGTAAAACCGAAGCAGCCAGTCCGCCTGGTACAGCCTGTGCTCCCTAAGCAACGGCGGCCCGCTGGGAAGCGCCGGGAGCGCCTTATCCTGTGTCACATTTACAAAGGCCGAATAAAATACTCTCTTTAAATCAAACCTTTGATACAGGCTCTCAGCCACGTTAATAATATGGAAATCACTTTCCGGCGTGGCCCCGATAATCATTTGCGTAGACTGTCCCCCCGCCACAAACTTCGGTGCGCTGCGGTAGAGCGCCAAATCATTTTTGTTCTCCTGAATCCCGTTCTGAATCTGCCGCATGGGAGCCAGTATGGTCTTCCTGCTCTTGTTGGGCGCCAGGGCCTGAAGCCCCTCCGCCGTAGGCAGCTCCAGATTTACGCTCATCCTGTCCGCCAGAAAACCGGTCTGCTGAATCAGCCGGGGGTCTGCTCCCGGTATGGCCTTCACATGGATATAACCGTTAAAGCGGTATTTATTCCGCAAAAGCCATATTGTATGCAAAATCAGTTCCATGGTAAAGGAAGGATTCCGCATGACGCCGGAGCTTAGGAACAGGCCTTCAATATAATTCCTGCGGTAAAACTCCATAGTCAGGGTACATATTTCCTCCGGTGTAAACGCCGCCCGGGGAATGTCATTGGAACAGCGGTTCTGGCAGTATTTACAGTCATAAATGCACTGGTTGGTAAGTAAAATCTTAAGCAGGGAAATACAACGGCCGTCGCTGCTGAAGCTGTGGCAGATCCCGGCCGCCACGCAGCTGCCGATGCCGCTGCCGGTGCCCTTCCGCTCCACGCCGCTTGAGGTGCAGGCCACGTCATATTTGGCCGCATCCGCAAGAATACCCAGCTTATCCATAATTGAAGCCTTGTTTTCCCTGACAGCATACTCCATTCCCCGTTCCTCCGTTCAGAACATTTGTTCTATATAAGGATAGCACATATGTTCTGGTATTGCAAGTAAAAAAAGTGTTGCAAAACAGACTGCAAAGTATGTATACTACAGTAGGAATATTACATATAGAAAGATGGTTAAAGTCATGAAAAATTTTTCACTGCCCAAAAATTACAAGTCCGAGCTGAATCTGTATGACACTCAGATTGCCATAAAAACAGTAAAGGACTTCTTTCAGACCCTGCTGGCGGAACGGCTTCATCTGCTGCGGGTATCCGCTCCTCTTTTTGTAGCGCCGGAGTCGGGTTTAAACGACAACTTAAACGGCGTGGAACGTCCCGTCACCTTCGACATCAGGTGTCAGGACGGCAGGGAGGGAGAGATTGTACAGTCCCTCGCAAAGTGGAAGCGCTACGCCCTGAAAAAATACGGCTTTAAGCCGGGAGAGGGGCTCTATACGGATATGAGCGCCATCCGCAGGGATGAGGAAACCGATGCTATCCACTCCGTCTATGTGGATCAGTGGGACTGGGAAAAAATCATCTCCAAAGAAGAGCGCTGCCTTGAAACGCTGCAGGATACCGTGCGCACCGTGTACAAGGTGCTGCGCAAAACCGAGAAATATATGTCCATCCACTATGATTACATAGAAGAAATCCTCCCCCACGACATCTTCTTTATCACCACCTCCGATCTGGAGGAAATGTTCCCCGACTATACGCCGAAGGAGCGGGAATATTACATTGCAAAGGCAAAGGGTGCCGTCTGCATCATGCAGATCGGAGATGTGCTGGAAAACGGCGAGCCCCACGACGGACGGGCGCCGGACTATGATGACTGGTCGCTGAATGCGGATATTATCGTCTATTATCCCGTTCTGGACATTGCCCTGGAGCTTTCCAGCATGGGCATCCGGGTAGACGAAAAAGCTTTAAAAGAGCAGCTGCAGAAGGCAGGCTGTCCGGAACGTGCAGACCTGCCCTTCCACAAGGCTGTTTTGAACGGCGATCTGCCCTATACCATCGGCGGCGGCATCGGCCAGTCCCGCATCTGCATGTTCTTCCTGAGAAAGGCTCATATCGGAGAGGTGCAATGCTCCCTGTGGCCTGAGGAAACCATGAAGGAAGCCGAAAAAAGAGGCCTGCAGCTTTTATAGCTGCAGGCCCTTTCCTTTCACCCTTTATTTACTTCTCATTTAAGAGCTCCTGTACAGACGCCCATTCGATCACCGGCAGCCCCCGCTGCATACCTGAGGAAGTCTTTTTCAGCTTTGACTGAATCTTTATGATATTCCACAGAAGGCAAATCAGACCAATCCCTGCGCCTGCAGCCGCTATCCCGATTACAATGGGAATGGTTATATAGTCCACATCCCCCCAATAGTAACCGCCAAGACCTATCAGGCTGAAAAAGACGCCCACGGCAAGACAGGTAATCGGAGTCTCAAACATCTTCTTTTTCATGCCTGACACTGCCCAGGACTGAGGCTGGTGGCAATGGGGACACTCATCCGGAAAATCTGTGGGAATAACCTGTTTCTCCGTAACGTTTTTGTAGACTTCCTGCACCCGCTGCACCAGGCTCACATGGGCCTTCTGCCGCAGCTTATCCTCCTCCACGTCATTCAGCTGCCTGCGGTAGTTGTTCATCTCCGCCTCACCCGTTATTGTCACACTCCGAGGCCCGCTCTCCTGCCCGCACTGCTCACACCGAAAAGAATACGTCAACCCTACGCTCTCCGTTCTCGTATGCCTGTAATAACTGCCCATTATGTATCATCCTCCGTGTAAATTATATGATTTATACCACCAATTCTATTTTAACCTTTCCGTAATATCTGTCAATCCGTTTATAACGTTAAAACCGCACAAAAATTACAGAAGATTCCCTATATGCAGTCCTTCTTGCGTCATACCTTCATGAGAACAATACTTCCGCCCTGATCCGGCAGGGGAACCTTGGGTATGACGCCGAATTCCGCTTCGCATTCCGCGACAGCCCCCTTAATTCCCTGAAATTCCCGGTGGTTATAGTCATGGATCATCATGTACCCACCCCGATTGAGCAGCGGATAAAAAAATTTGATGCCGTTTAAGATCGGCTGATACAGATCCATATCCAATGAGACAAAGGCAAACACTTTATCTGCCTCTTCTTTTGCCGTCTCCGGGAAATAGCCTTTTCTGAAAATAGCGTTTTCCGGATGTTTTAAGCGCTGCCGGACATACTCTGCCTGATCGTCGGAGGTTTTAAAATTGCTGCGTTTAAAATAATTAGCGCTTTCAAAAAATTCGTCGGATGTATATTCATTCTGTTGTTCTATATCCACATCTCTCTTGTCAAAGCCGGAAAAGGTATCATACAAATAGAACTTCCTGTCAGAGAAAGCCCTGTTGATAATCCATGAACAGTCTCCATAATCCACGCCGGCCTCGGCAACGTCGCCGGCAATGTTATTCCTTCTGATTTCTTCCGCAATCAGCTCAATGGTCCGGTATCTGACATAATCCATTTGATTTTTATATTCCGACTGCATACTTTCAGACACCATGTCGTATGCCATCGGCTGGGTAACGATATTTTTCTTCAAATATCCGGCAGGGACAAAGACGAGTTCGCCGCCGAAATGTCTGGCAAGCCTTTGATGCAGGAACAGGGAACCATAGAATAACTTGTTTTTCAGGCCCATACCACAATCCTCCTTTTTGTTAACCATAGATACACAACTTGTAAAATAATAACATAAAAGCCTATATGATTCAACTGTATTTTAATTGCGTCAGCATACGTTTTCCCATCATGTCCCGCACTTACAGCCGGGCTTCCTGCAAATGCGTGCTACCGGCTCTCTGCACAGCGATACACCCCGAATTTCTCATTTCGGAAGGTCTGCACATAACCGCTCTGTTCCATGAAATTTAATATAGCCTGAAGCTTTTCATCTGAGGCCACATACTCTATGGTTGCTTCGCTGATGCCTGCCCGGGTCAGCGCTCCTTCGCCCCCCTCCTCATACAGCGCCGCCGCATCTTCCAGTATCACCACCGGCGTCTTTCCTTCCAGTTCCCGCATATCCTCCTCAAAAACCGCGTAACTGTATGAGCCCAGATTTATCCAGGGATTAAATGCCGACGGCATCTGCAGATAAAAGGACAAAGCGGGAATCGACCGGGAAAGGGGCGTCCCGTACAATATGACCTCCTGTCCCTGCAGCCCGCTTTCATTGACATACGCGCTGAGAGAACTCATCCACTCCGCCTTTTCCCCTGACAGCTTCACATTCTTCAGTACCTCATTGTTATCCACCTTCCCGCTGATGTCCCGCACTCCCCCGGCCTCTGCAAAGACAAACTTCATCCCGAAGCCTGCAAACTGAAAACAGCACAGCAGCAAAAAGACGGAGAGCGCGCACTTTACGGGAAACGGAGAAATCGTAACGCGTGCTATTTTTTTATCCCCGGCTTCCTTTAAAAAGCTCCGGCAGGCCTGCAGGGTATAGGGCGCCGCGATAAACAGGTTATTGATGCTGGGATACGTCCTGTTATTGCTGCCGATAGCGGTCAGGAAAATAACCAGAATCAGCATCCCCCCCACCAGCCTGTCCTCCTTCCTGCTTTTGGGATGAAACACCCGCACCGCCGCTATGAACAGCGTCAGCATCAGAAACAGGAGCGCGGGCCGCCACATTGAGGCATATTCACAGAAATCCAGAGTGCAGAAGGGCGTTTTCTGCCCGTCCGCCCCCCTGTAATAAAGCCATCCCGCCATAGCCACACTCAAGATGACACACACCGCCTGAACGCCGCGCCGCACAAGGACGGCTGCTTTCCCTTTTATAAGCCCTGCAGCCGCGGACAGCGCCACTCCCACAGCCGGGAAGAAAACTATGCGGATCACCCAGTACAGGTTCTGGGTATAATCCTTCAGTATGTTGATTATCATGGAAACCGCTTTATAGTCCGAAGCAACATCGGTCATGCCAAAAAGCCGGGAAATTCCCTTCACATATTCTCCCATGCCATACTTCATGTCAATACAGCCAAACAGTACCACCAGCGCCGCCAGATACCCCAGCAGGCACCAGCCCGTATGCCGCAGGATTTTCCTCGGCAGGCCTTCCCGCTGCGCTGCGCCGCTTTGCTTCTCCTCCCGGGCGCACAGGAAGTCATAGACCCAAACTGCCAGTATCATGGCCGCCTCGGGAAGATTGGAGAATCTTACCAGAACATTGGCGCCAAGGCAGACTCCCGCCCCGATTAAAAATTCCTTCCTATCCTTTGTCAAACCAAGATATAACAAAATAAAGCACCCCAGAAACAGCACATAGGTCATATAATTGTACAGAAGAGCCGTGGGACACCAACACAGGCTGACCGCCGCCATCTCTCCCAGAAACGCAATCCAGGGCCGAATCCTCAGCTTCCGGGTGCAGAACCAGTATCCGGCCAGAGCCAGAAGGCTCACAAACAGCCCCGTATAAATGTTCATCCCCACGAGCTGCCCGCCCCCCGGCAGCCTGGTCAGCCAGTGCCCCACTGCGTTGGAAAGCCAGACGGAAAAAAGCCACATGGGATCCATATGCTCCGTTCCCATATAGGTATAATTTGCATAATTGTAGCCTGTATCCATGAGATCCAGGCCCCAGTACACATGCCGCAGGGGATAAAACGCCAGAATGATAATAAAAAGGTTCTCCGTCATCCCCTTAAACATTTTGAAACGGCCGCCTCCGGCCTTTCCTGCAAGCTGCTCTCCCATAGCGTTATGACGCCTCCCTGAATATACTGTCTGCCTTCTCTATCCTTTCAACCAGCTTCCTGTATGCCTTCACTCTGCACAACAAGCTGTGAAGCCCCTTCATCAGCCCTGCCCGCAGCATATCTGCCAGGATACCGCACACAAATACAACGGACACTGCCAGAAGCGTCCCAAGCAAAAGCCCGCCCACATTGGAAATTCTGTCCGCCCCGAGCCAGTTCTGCCAGGAATGGCACAACCCCAGATTCTGATGAAGCAGATACACTCCCAGCGTATAAGGCCCAACTTTATTAATAACATGTGCAATTTTCCCTTTTATCTCTGTCTTCGCAAAGAAACCAAACAGGCCCACCGCCGCCAGAAGCACCAGGACATGATTATATTCTATGAACATTCCGATCCTTCTGCCCAGCCTTCCGGTGCGGAGAAAGACAAACTGCAGCGCCATGGTTCCTGCAAATGCCAGCAGACAGCAGGCAATATACAGCGCCGCCGCCCTCCGCCGCTTTTCCAGAAAAGGAACTCCAAACCTTCGTATGTATGCCGCCGTTACAAACACACAGAGATACCACAGGCAGTCATAGCCCATTACATCCTTTTCAAACTGCACGGGCAGCAGGCTTTTCAGGCCGCAGAAGGTAATGAGCAGAAGCATCAGAGCAAGCTGCATCTGCCGCTTTGTCATCCGCTTTATCCCGGCGCCTGCAAAGGGCAGCAGCAGATACAGGAAAACATAGGCTGTCATAAACCAGTAATGCTCCATGGAAATCGGGAAAAGCAGGGTCAGGAAGTAATGGGTGTCCACAGGAGTCTCCGCTATCACTCCTGTGGCCGCTCCCAGAATTCCAAACGTAACGGAATACAGCCAGACCTGCAGCAGAAGCTGCAGCAGGCGGCTCAGTTTAAAGGAGGAGGTGCATAAAAAATAACCGCTGATAAGCATGTATACGTTGACCGCCACAATGCAGAACGACTCCAGAAGCCAGGCCGCCGCGCCCACCGCATCAAGCTCCCCCTCGGTCAGCTTCGGCAGCAGATTACCTTTTCCCAGATAATGCAGCACAATCACCATCATCATCGCCACACAGCGCAGCAGTTCCAGGCCTGCCATACGTTTTTTCCCGGACATAAAATTTCCCTCCTGACAGATTTGATCTATCCCTGTAATATATTGTTCTTTTCCTTGATGCTGCCATCCAGATAAGCGTTTAACAGCTGCCGCAGATCGGAAATCTGCTCCAGCAGCTCCTCCCCCTTGTCCGTGTCGGAGATGTCCGCCCTGGCAGGCAGCTTCTCCACCACCCGGATTTCCGGCGTCTGCTGGAAATTTCCGCTCTTAAAGGGCTTATGCTCCGCCAGAATCAGGCTGTGGGAATCATAAATCAGCGTATAGCCCGCAATTCCCGTGGTTCGCTGATAGGCCTTGGAAATCCCCCCGTCGATGACATACAGCTTGCCGTCCGCTTTCACCGGGCTTTCGCCGTCTTTGATTTTCACGGGAATATGGCCGTTGATAATATGCCCGCTGTCTTCTCCGATGGAAAACATCCGCAGAATGCTCCGGCACACGTCCTCCCTTTCCGAAAACCTGTAATAGCTGTTGTAATTCTCCTCCTGCAGAGCCTTATCGTCGATAAAGTACCGCTCAAAAAGCGCCATCTTATCCTTGCCGTAAAGAGGAGATTTTGCACCGCACCAGAGATACCACAAAAAGTCCGTGGCATACTCCTCTCTGGAGAAATATGCCGCGTTCACCAGCAGATTGATTTCATCCAGAAGCGCCTTCCCGCTGTAGCTTCTGCCGTTGATTTCAATGCTCTGCAGCCCTGCGTTTTCATCCATGGGGATACAGCCGTGGAACATCAGGTTCCCGTTGCAGACCTTGTACATGGCGCCGTGGGACAGCAGGAACCGGATATGCCTCTGCAGCTTTTCGCTGTGGAGGAAGGAGTTTTTGAGAACCTCCATCAGCCGGGCTTCCTCCGGGGAAAGCGCAGCGGGCTGCCGGGCGTCTACCGTGGGAAAGGCGCCGTCCTTCAGGGAATAGCTTCTGCCGTTTACCGTAACCCTTCCCGACGCAAAATCCACGCCGGAAAATAAGTCCCGTTCCCCCATCTCCCATTCCCGGTGAGCCGAAATCAGCCGGGACTCCAGCTTCAGTTGAATGACGGTTATGGCCTTGTGCATCTGGGCCGCCAGCTTTTCGTCAACAGGGTCATAAATATTATCGTCGTAGGTATGGGGATAATAACCGGCACAGTCGTCCCCGCCGTAAATTTCCCGGGCAAATACAGCCAGCGCCCGCAGATTCAGCCCGTAGCCATCCTCCAGCAGATCAAAATTATTATATTTGATGGAAATCCGAATCACATTGGCAATCAGCGCCAGATTCCCGCAGGCCGCCCCAATCCAGGAAATATCATGATTTCCCCACTGAATATCCACGTCGTGACAGTTCATCAGCTCATCCAGAATAATGTCCGGCCTGGGACCCCGGTCAAAAATATCGCCGATGATATGCAGCCTGTCAATGGCAAGAGACTGAATCAGCCGGCAGAGCGTGGTAATGAAGCTTCCGGTGATTCCCGTCTCCATAATGGAGCGGATGATTCTGTCAAAATAAACATCCTTATTCACATCATCCGTTACATTCAAAAGCTCATCCACAATATATCTGAATTTCTCCGGAACACTTTTGCGGACCCTGGAGCGCGTGTACTTTGCAGAAATAGCCTCGCATACCAGAATCAGCCTGTAAATCGTAAGCTTCTGCCATTCCTCCGTACATTCTCCGTTATCGGAAAGCCGCTTCAGCTCACGCTCCGGATAATAAATCAGATTCACAAGCTCTGTCCGCTCCGCGCTTGAAACCGTTTTTCCGAACACCTTGTCTATCTTAATTTTAATCATTCCGGACGCACTTTTCAGCATATACAGAAACGCCTCGTATTCGCCGTGCAGATCGCTGAAAAAATACTCCGTGCCCTTGGGCAGGCTGCGGATTGCCGAAAGATTGATTATTTCGCTTGCAGCGCTTTCAATTGTGGGAAACTTTTCGGAAAGCAGCTCCAGATACTTCTTATCCATATACCTCCTCCATTTTCGTCAGCCGGGATTACCGTTCTCGGCAGAACGTCCCGACAGGTCAAGCTTTCTCACTGCATCCCGAACCTTCAGCACAAGCCGGGGAGAAACAGACAACTCGTCAATTCCCATCCGCAGAAAGGTTTCCGTAAGGGTAGTATCCGCCGCCAGTTCGCCGCAGATTCCGATAGGGATGCCGTTTCCGTGGGCATTCTCCGCACTCATCTCAATCAGGCGCAGAACGGCCTCATGATGAGTGTCCACAAACTGCTCCACGTCAGGATTCTGCCTGTCGCAGGCCAGGGTGTACTGGGTCAGGTCATTGGTTCCCACGCTGAAAAAGTCAACCAAGGGAGCCAGCCTGTGGCTGATAAGGGCGGCGGCAGGCGTCTCAATCATAACGCCAAGCTTCACGTTTTCAGAGTATGCAATGCCTTTCTCATTCAGCTCTCGCCTGACTTCAGCACATAGCTTCAGAATCCTTTCAAGTTCAATAACACTTGTAATCATAGGGAACAGGATACTCAGGTTTCCATATACGGAAGCCCGATAAAGCGCCCGCAGCTGGGTTTTGAAAATTTCCGGCCGGGTCAGGCAGATGCGGATTGCCCGAAGGCCCAGCGCCGGATTCTCCTCTTCCTTCAGGTGAAAATAATCAGCCTTCTTATCCGCGCCTATGTCCAGCGTACGGATGATTACCCGCCTGCCGCCCATAGCCTCCAGCACCCTCCTGTACGCGGCAAGCTGCTGTTCCTCCGTGGGATAATCACTGCTTTCCATATACAGAAATTCACTGCGGAAAAGCCCTATGCCGCCTGCGTCGTTTTCCAGCGCCAGGCTCACGTCACCCACCCCTCCGATATTTGCATATACCTCTGTTTTCCGCCCGTCAACGGTTCTGTTTTCCCTGCCCTTCAGCTTCTCAAGCAGGCGGCTCTCCTGCCGATACGCCCGCTGCCTTTCCAGAAGCCTTGTGCGAGTTTCCTCATCAGGATTTACAAAGATTTCACCGGTGCCTCCATCCACAATGGCCTCGTCGCCCTCCCTGATTTTCTCCTGAAACCCGCTGCCCACGGCTACCACTGCCGGGATATTCATCTCCCGGGCCAGAATGGCCGTATGAGAACTGACAGACCCCCGCTCCGTCACAATAGCCAGAATCCTGTCCCTGTCAAGAGACGCCGTCTCACTGGGCGTCAGGTCGGAGGCGCAGAGGATCCTCTCCCCACGGGAATCCATTCCCGGGGAGTCCGTTCCACCGGAGTCCGTTCCGGGGGAGTCCGTTCCACCGGAATCCGTTCCAGCGGAATCCGTTCCAGCGGAGTCCATTCCGGGAGAATCCATTCCACGGAGATTACCCGCCAAGCGTTCGGAAATATCCCTGACATCCGCCGCCCGATCCCTCATATACGCATCCTCCATGGCCGAAAACATCTCCGCAAAATGATCCGCCGCAGCCGAAACCGCGTACTCCGCATTGACCTGCCGGCTTTCGATGATATGATACACCGAAGCATTGTAGTCCTCATCCTCCAGCATCATCTGCTGCGCCCGGAAAATCGCCCCGCTGCCTTCACCGGCTTCCCTGCAGGTCTTCCGATACAGCTCCTCCAGCTGCCGGGCCGCCTGTGCTTCCGCCTGCCGGAAACGCGCCTTTTCCCTCTCTGTTTCCGTTGTATGAACACACTGCACCGCCGGACTCTTTTTGCGGAACAGCGTAATTCTGCCCACAGCCACCCCGGCATATACCCCTTTGCCCTGAAATATCTGTATTACTCTCACCTCTCATCATGAAAATTGCCTCAAATCGGCTTCACAGCTGTTTCAAAAGTTCAAAAATCTTATCCTTTTTTGCCAGTCCCCGGGAAAACGCCGTGGCGCCTCCCGCTGCAGTCCCCAGCTTCAGGGCGTATTCCCGGCCGCCTCTGTCAAAGCCGGCAATAAACCCCGCCACCATGGAGTCACCCGCTCCCACCGAGTTTTTCACCTCACCCATACAGGCGCCGCACCTGTGGATCCCTCCCCGCTCATCCAACAGCAGGGCGCCGTCGCCCGCCATGGAAATCAGCACATTCCCGGCCCCCAGCTCACGAAGCTGCTTCCCGTAAAAAATGATTTCTTCCTCTGTATGCAGGCTTACGCCAAACAGATCGCCCAGCTCCTGCCTGTTGGGCTTAACCAGAAAAGGCCTGTACTTCAGCACCTTCAGCAGCAGCTCCCCCGTGGCGTCAACCGCCGTCCTCACGTTCCTGTGGCACAGGCGCGCGAGAATCCTTTCATAAATATCATCCGGCAGGGTATCGGGAATGCTGCCCGCCAGCACCAGGGTATCCCCCGCCTGCAGCGCATCCAGCTTTTCGTACAGCCTGTTTACGGCCTCCGCAGGAATTCCGGGCCCCTGACCGTTGATTTCCGTCTCCACGCCGGAGCTGATTTTCACGTTGATGCGGGAACAGCCCTCCTCCAGCTCCACAAAATCCGTTTCAATGCCCATGGCGCTGACGCCGTCCCTGATAGCTCTGCCCGTAAAGCCTGCCACAAAGCCCAGAGCCCTCGAGGGAACACCCAGCTCCGCCAGCACCACGGAAACGTTGATTCCCTTGCCGCCGAAAAAAAGTTCCTCAGATTGGGAACGGTTTATGCTGCCTGCCTTTAATTCTTCAATCCGGACAAAATAATCAATGGCAGGATTGAACGTCACCGTATAAACCATTCCGGTACCTCCCTCACATCCGTCTATAACACGGAGCTTACAAACGCCGCCACGGCGCCGATGTAATTTTCCTTTTCCGCCAGGGCAGAATAGAGAATCCTCCCTCCGTCATACCTGGCGTCATACTTCCGGCAATCGGCAATCAGCTTTTCCCGGATGTCTCTGTCCCGAAACAGACTTCCGAACAGAAGTACCCGGTTGGGCGCAAGAATTGTCATGGAATTGACGATCACTCTGGCAAACAGGTCGATGGCCTCCTCAAAAACCTGCCCCCGGCCTTCCGCGGCAGCCCGTCGATAAACGTCCCCAAAGGCCTCCGCTGCAAAAGGGATCTCCCCGGACAGAGCCTGATAGGACACCTTGGTCTCCAGACAGCCCCGTCTCCCGCAGCTGCAAAGCTTTCCATCCCTTTCAACGATATAATGTCCCAGCTCCGCCGCCTTTCCATGACGTCCCTCATACAGCTGGTTGTCGATGACGATGGTGCTTCCCACGCCGGGACCCCATTTGATAATCAAAAGATTATCATATTCCCTCCCCATGCCGTACAGCAGCTCCGCCCTGGCAAACGCATTCACGTTATTCTCCAGCCACACAGGCAGCCCCAGTCTGCCCTTCAGCACATCGCAGACCCCAACCTCTCTATTCCACACATTGTATGCCCGGACGCTGACGCCCCTTTCCCTGTCCACCACACCGGGCACGGCAACACTGACGCCTGCCAGCTTCGGAACCACCTGCTTCTGCCGCTCTTCCATTTCATTGCACAAATCTGCAAGCTGAGCCAGAAACACCTCCGGCTCAACCTGCAGATTTGTAGCGACAGTCTGCTGCTCCAGGCACTGGCCCCGCATATTGGAGACGGAAAGAAAGGTGTCCTTAGATTCGATATTGATTGTAATTATATAATAACAATCATAATTTATATCTACAAGTACTTTTTTTCTTCCCGCCCCCGTAGACCGGGTATCAATGCCCAGCTCCAGCAGCAGCCTCTTTTCCAGAAGCTCACTGCACAGCAGCGTCACCGCCGCCGGAGTAAGCCCCGTTATATCCGCAATATCCTTTCTGGACATAGCGCCCCGCTGGGCAAGACAATTCAATATAGAAGAGAGATTTCTCTTTTTCACCTGAACCATGTTCATTCCTAATATCTGCATACCTCTATATTAAGCATATTTCCCAAAATTTCAAGTTCTTTTTCCACATCGCCGTAAATTACAACAAAGTGAGGCTCCCAGCCGTCCAGTACGCTCCGCTTCACAATGCCCGCCGCATTGCGCGCTGTCTTTACCACTACGGACGTCCCCTCAAACTGCTTGGGTTTATCCAGGGCTTCTCCGCCTGTCAGAAAGAAGCGGAAGGAACCGTCAGCCTTTCGCCCGATCCGAAACACCGTCACTGCCTCGGCAGCCCTGCAGCCGAAATCCAAAGTGGGTCCGATTTTCCGGTTGCAATGAACCCCCACCTCCGCTCCGGTGTCCTCCCTTGCTAGGGAACAGGCGGCTGTTCCGCAGTGCCAGAAGGTAATGGTATTTTCCCTTTCGTCCATAGATACCGGATCTCCGAAAAACACAGGACTTCCTGTCAGTTCCATGCCCAGATACATGGACAGGGCGCCGTAGGCGTCCGCCTCACAGCTTGCCGCAACCCCCAGATCATTGAGCATAGCCAGCACCGCGCATACGGGGGTTCCGAAGGCTGTAAAGAAATCCGGCCAACACCTGGAAGCCAGAGCGCCGATATGATTCTCCGACACATACTCCCTGTACGCCCTGTACAGTCTGGCAAAGTCCACACGATTCCGCTCCGGCATCCTTTCCAGGCCCCGCATACGCTCCGCCCCGTCCTTCAGATAATCAGCCACGTCCTCTTCGGTGTAGCTCCCGGCCCTGTCAATCAGTTCCCTGGCCTCCACAGATTCCAGTCTCACACCAAAGACCTTCAGCATATCGGCATCCAGCCCCCGCCCAAACCCAAAGCCCTGGGGCGTATGCCCTACCGCCGCCAGCTTCAGCCCCTGCATGGAAAGCTTAAGCTTTGCTGCCCGCACTGCCGCAGTTACTCCGGCAATGACTGCTTCCTCCTCCGGGCCGCCGAACACATAGGTAAAGGGCTCCTCTCGAAAGGCCCTGATGACATTGGCTGCGGAATAGGCTCCTGTCAGAGAGTTCAGCCGCAGTCTCCCTCCGTCAATCACCGGCTCCCGCAAAGTCCATAGAAGAATGGGACAATCGAATTTGGCAAGCACCTCGGAGGCATAAGCGGCATTTGCAAAGGTGACATTCTGCAATACAATCAAATCCGGATCCAGTCCCGCCGTAAATTTCTCCAGCAGCTCCAGAGACAGCAGCATCTCCTCCGGCACTGCCGTATTCTCCTCCAGGGAGCGCAGCAGCGCCGCTGACTTTTCAAACTCCTTCTGCGCACTTTCCAGGTGAAAGGTAGGCACCCCAATAGGTATATATGCAACCTGAAACTTCTTCATAAGCTTTGATTCCTCCAAATAGTTTGTTTATGATTTGTCACTTGACCAGCAGAGAAACGCCGGAGATAAAAAGCAGTATGTAGGTCAGGATCAGAAATACCTTCCGGCTCATGACCCTGTAAAGCTTTCCGCCCGTAAACATTCCTCCCAGAAAAAAGGGGAGCGCAATGCCCAGTGTCTTAAGATTGCTTCCCGTCCACAGCCCCGCCCGGATATCTCCCGCCAGGATAATAGAATTCAACAGGATCCAGACCGTGGAAATAGTAGCCCGAAATCTGGTCTTATCGTCGATCCTTCCGGCCAGATAGCTGATAAGCAGCGGCCCGCCGGATACAAAAATGCCGTGGACGATACCCGCAGCTCCCAGCAGGGCATAATTTAAAGCCTCCCGGAGTCCCTTCCTTCCAGGCTCCGGCCCGGCGGCAGCCTGCCCTTCCTCCTGTCCGGGCTTTTGCGCACACCCCGGAGCGGACGCCTGCTTCCGCTCCGCCGCTATCTTCTGATAAAATCCCTGGAGGGCACACAGCAGGACAAAGACCCCCAGCGCTTTATAAAGCGCTGCCTCCCTGCCTGACAACAGCAGCCTGATCCCCATGCCGGCCAGAATACCCGGCGTCATGACCAGCACGATCTTCTTAAGCTCCTTCCGGTCTACCGCCCTGAAATTTCCCAGGAACACATAGATCCCCGATAAGAGTCCCAGTACATTCAGCACAGGCTTTGCCGTATCGTAGCCCACCAGCATGATACTGAAGGGCATAGCCAGAATCGTCCCGGCAAAGCCGGTGATCCCCTGTATGATATTGGCGAGAAGAATCACAATATAGAACAGCAGCTCCTTCATTTTCCCATGCTCCTAAAAATACAATTCCTTATTCTCGCCCAGAATGCCCGGAAAAGCCCCCTGCCGAATCAGGGGCTCCCGCTCCGGGTGGGCGATTACCCACTTATTCCGCCCAAGCAGCAGCGCGCCCTCCCTGTCTTCCTTGTTTTCCGCCGTTCTCTCCTCCGGACTGAAAGGCCCGTTGGTCCCCCGGGGAAGAATGACGATTCCTTTAAAACCTTCCTCCCGCACCCTTAGGGGCGAAAGGTGCAGAGTGGTCTGGTACATTTCCACGGCAGTTCCCCGCTTTAGAAAGAAAACCCTGGCATCCCGGTTGTCATAGTGGTTATCCTGTATCTCCCAGGTATGTCCCAGCACCAGCATAAAGTCTGTCACCGCCACGTTTATCTCACTGCCCTTATGGTATTCAAAGCCGTTGTAGGTACTGTTTCTTCCGTTGCAGTACCCGGCCTGTATGGGCATTCCCCCATAGAGCTGTTTTTGTATCGCGCCTGTTACTTTAAGGCTTTCCAGTCCGGCCTCCGAAGCCACATACATGTTCCCTGTCTCCGGGATCTCCGTATGCTCCTCCATATACCGAAGGGCTTCCTCAAAGTCATAGCCTGCAAGGACACGCCCATAGGAAGCAAACTCCTCCGCTTCCACAGGATATATCTTTACATCGTTCACCTGATTCAAATGTTCCAGTAATTCCACTTGTCAGCACCTCCCGCGAACCACCTTGACTGTTGCGCAGAAATCCTCTTTTGCATAGCCTGCCTCCATGGCCTCATCGTAAACCCGCTTTGCGTTAGCTTCTCCGGGCATTGCAACGCCGCACTCCTCTGCCAGCTTCATACAGATATTCACGTCCTTGGACATATTCTCCACGGAGAAAGCCGTGGTATAGTCCTCTCTGAAAATAGGATCCTTCTTGGAATCCAGATAGAAATTCTGCCCGCCGCCGTAGGAAATCGCCTGAGCAAAGGTCAGGATATCGATCCCGTTGGCCGCCGCCAGAACAGAAGTCTCGTTCACCCCGTTCTGAATCTGGGAGACCAGGGCGTTATGGCAGATTTTCATAACCAGTCCTTTCCCGTTATCTCCCATGCGGATCACATTTTCTCCCATGTACAGCAGGATGAACCTTATTTTCTCATAAACAGCCTCATCGCCGCCCACATAAATGCCAAGCTTCCCCGCTATGGCCGCCGGCTTGCTCTTCACCACCGGCGCATCCAGGAACTGCGCCCCCGTCTGCTTTACCTCTCTGGAAATTTCCACGGAAACCCCCGGGTCAATGGTACTCATATCGATACAGATCTTTGTGCTGTCCAGAACGGGCAGCACCTCCCTGTATACGCTTCTGGAATGCTCCGACTTTGGCACCATGGAAATAATCACATCCGCATTCTCAGCCACCTCTCTTGAACTGCCGCAGGCAATCCCGCCCTTGGCTTCCAGCAGCTTCACCTTCTCCTCCACAAAGTCAAAGACATAAACCTTATCGTCATGCTTGTTGATAATATTTTCGCACATGGATTCCCCCATGATGCCCAGACCGATAAATCCGATTTTCATGCTTCTGCTTCCTCCCATTCGTTTTAGTCATTCCACAGCAGTATGATCCCATGCGTCAATAAATGTCCCGATGCCCTGGGTGGTATAGGCATGTTTCATACTGTCTCTGTATACGTCAAGCCCCGCGGTGACAATGTCCGCTCCCGCCAGGGCGCAGTCTACAAACTGCTTCGGGGTGCGCACCGCCGCGCAGATGATCTCTGTCCTTCCGTAAAACCCGTAGTTTTTGTAGATCTCCACAATATTTCTGATATACTCTCGGCAGTCCTCGCCGTTGGCCTCCTTCCAGCCGATGAAGGGAGATACGAATTTAGAGCCGTTCTTTGCAGGCAGAATTGCCTGTGCAGGCGAGAAAATCAGCGTTACATTGGTACGGATCCCTTTGCCTTCCAGCTTCCTCGCCGCAGTGACGCCCGCCTCCGTAGCGGGAATCTTGATGACAAAATTGGAGCTGAGCGCCGCAATCTTCTCCGCCTCTGCAATCATGTCCTCCGCCTTGTCCAGGTGGGGATTGATTTCCACAGATACAGGGAATTTCTCACTGCCCTCCAGGCCTTCCGCCTTCACCCAGTCTGCAATATCCGTAACCGCCTTCAAAAAAGGCTTTCCGCTCAGCATGATATGCTTGGGGTTCGTGGTGACGCCGTCGATACCGAAGGTCTCGTAGGCGTATCTGATCTCATCCATTTTTGCACTGTCCAGAAAATATTTCATGTTGTTTCTCCTTTTCTCCCGATATTTATTTCCTTATTTCTTTATCTGTTTCTTTATTTCTTCAGATTTCTGTTATTTATTTCACTTTCATTTTCAGGGCATTTTCCCTTTTCCACAGACTGTCGTAGGAATAGCCTGTAACCTTCTCGCAGACTGCTATTTCCTCCGCTGTGGCCTCGCTGGTATCCTCGCCCTTCCTGCGGGCGATCTCTTTTCTGATGATTTCAAACTCCGGCTTATTCATGGGAAACAGCTTTGCAAATACAAGGGTCGCCGCCATCAGTACCACCGGCGCAAACACATAGATCCCGGCGATTCCCCTCTGGGTGGCTGCCGTCTGCCTGCCGCCCGCCGCCGCAACCGCCTCGTCATAGCCTGCCAGCGCAAGCATGACGCCGATAACCGCGCTGGAAAGGCCGGTGGCGATCTTACGCACAAAGGTAGCCATGGCGGAACAGGTGCCCGGGCGGTTGATGGAGGTGATCAGTTCATCCACATCCGCCATATCTGCAAGGATGGCGTAAATACTGGTGGAGGAGCCTGCCATCCCTAAGCCGATGACAAAGGACAGCGCCAGGATAACTGCAAAGCTGGCTCCCTCATGGGAAAAGAACAGCATGAGAAGGGTAGCTGCCATACGCACCGGGAATCCCAGCAAAATAGGGAACTTTTTGGAGGTCTTAGCCATAATGGGCGTAAACAGAATCGTCCCCACGAACTGAGACAGCAGGATAACAGCCATCAGGTAGGTAAAACGCCCGCCCCCGTAGGCATTCAGCACATCATCCACATAATATACCGCCAGACCCGTAACAAAGTCCGCCGCCCCCTGCCCACAGAGGAAAATGGCGATAAACAGCCTGAAGGACCTGCTCTTATAGACTGTCAGCGACTGTACAAAGCTCTCCTTAAACCCGATTTTTACAGGCTCCTTCTGTCTCTCCCAGGTGCCGAAAAAGGTTACAAGGATCACAATCAGAAAGATAACGCCGAAGATCACCGCCACTGTCAGGTAGGCTGACGCATCCGTATTGTCCTTGATGAGCAGCGTGGGGATCAGCCCCGCCAGAATAGCGCCGAATGTGGAAAACATCATGCGGACGCCTGAAAATTTGCTCCGCACCGTGTAGTCCTCCACCATGTCGGGCAGCAGCGCGTTGTAGGGCACCATGACAATGGTAAAACCTGTGGAAAACAGCATATACATCAACATATAGAAGAAATACTGGCCGCCCGCGGCATTCCCCGGGAAGGTGATCCACATCAGCACAAAGGTAACCGCGGAAACAACGCTCCCTATCAATATGTACAGACGCTTGGGCCCGAGCCCGGATCTGGTGCGGTCACAGATGTTGCCCATCAGCGGATCTGTAACCGCGTCCCATATTTTTCCGATGAGCGGTATGGTTCCTGCCAGCGCCGTAGACATCCCTAAGGATTTTGTCAGAAACACCGTGAAAAAGGTGCTGATAATGACAAACGCGCCGCCCCCGTAAATATCCGCAAAGCCATAGGCGCATTTAGACCACAGACTCTGCTCTCTCTTTCCCTTCTCTTTCATACATTCACCCTTTCTACACTATTTTTATCAGTTCCTCGAACCGCCTGCTGTCCCTGCGGACAAACACCGGCGGCTGTCCTATGGGCGCGGATACCGTGACGGAGCCGCCCCCGTACTCCTCCTTTGTAAACAGGTGTACCCACCTGTCCCGGGGCAGATAACATTCTCTCTGCTTTGCCCCTTCCTGCAGCACCGGCGCCACCAGAATATCTCTGCCCAGAAGGTATGCGCTTTTGTCTGTGTACAGCGGCTCCTCGTCATAGTGGTAAAACAGCGGACGCATCACAGGAATCCCCCGCTTTACCGCTTCTTCCACGCATTCCTGCAGATAGCCCTTCAGCCTCCGGTGCAGCTCCGTACACTCGGCAAGGTGCTTTAACAGCTCCCCGTCGTCAGCAAACTGTACATTGTTCACCGGCTGGTTGCCCTCATGGCTGCGGAACAGAGGTGAAAAAGCATTCATCTCCTCCCAGCGCATCAGAAGCTCCCTGCTGCGGCGCATATGCATAATGGTAGTATATCCCCCCACATCGGAATGCGTGATGCCATATCCGCTCATGGCAAGGGAAAGGGTGGCGGGAATCACAGAGGGCAGTCCGTCGTCCACGGACCAGTCCACATGCTGATCTCCCGTCCACATCATGTCCGAATTGGCAATGGTTCCCGTGTGCCCGGCCCGGGTAAAGAAAAATATCTCCCCCTCCATGCCGCACTCACGGATGGCCTCCCGGTTCAGCTGCGCCCAGATGGCCGGCCAGGTATTATGTACCACCGCAGGATCCGCCCCGTTATGCAGCACACAGTCCACCGGAAGATACTCTCCGAAATCCGCCATCCAACCGCTCATGCCGATACCGATCATATTTTCCCGGATCAGCTTCTTATACCAGCGGTATGCGTCAGGATTTGTGAAATCCACCATAGCTGCGGGAAAGGTGGTGATGGTCACCAGATAATCTTTTCCCTCCCTGTCCTTGACACAATATCCCTTCCCGGCGGCCTCCCGGTAAATGTCCTTCTCAATAGCCAGGAACGGATTAATGTAGCCCAGAAAGCGGACTCCCTGCTCCCGCCATTTTTTAATTTTCTCCGGCAATTCCGGATATAACTCCCCGTCAAACCGCCAGTTCCACATCACCTGATAGCCGAAGCCGGTGCGCCTGCACCCGGACCAGTCCTGACACCAGACGCCGTTGACCTTTACACCTGCATCAAAGGCTTTTTGAAGCTTTCCCTCCACCGCCTCCGGCCCCTCCTGAACCGCCAGGATGCCGCCGTCATATATCCAGTCGGGCAGGCTTCGCTGCCGTCCAAGCAAATCCGACAGTTCTTCGGACACCTCCTCAAAGCTGCTCCCCCAGCCCACCGTAAACCTGGGCGGCTCCTGGAGCCGCAGGGTAATCTTTGAAGGATTCCGGAAATCAAATTCGGCGTAGGCGCTGGTATCTGCGTGCAGAAAATACTTTCGACTGGATACAAACGTGGGCTGCGCATAATAGGATTCATACTTTTGAAAGGGCAAAATCCTTTCCGGATGCTTTCCTGTCAGCTTCTCCCGAATGATTTTCCCGGAGATCCGTCTGCTGTTCTGATGCTCCGCCACCCAGATACGCACCAGCTCACCCTTCAGATCCAGCTTGGAATATGTCTCCCCACAGCCGTAAATGTGCTCCCGGCCGGTGGGAAAGGTGACCCGAAAGCGGTTTATCCCGTCAGGCACGGCGCCCTTCCAGCTTACCCTCAGCCGGTTTTCCTTCTGAACCAGGCACAGCCGGACTTCCTGCCCTGTAATGGGATCATGATAAACCAAATCACAGCCATCCGCCGTCTCCGCCGTTTCCTGCAGCTCCAGCCGCCTGAACCCGCTGTTCTTCTGCTTATATTCAAAGCTGCCCCGCTTCATGGAAAAACGGTTCTCTCCAAAGCCCACTTCCAGCTCCGTGTGCCTGAAGCACCCCGGGTCAAATATCTCACCCATTCACATCCCCCCTCTCTTGCATAGATTATGTCTGATTAATTAATTGTTTTAATTAATTATATACTATAGGCCTGCCTATTGCAAGTAAAAAGTAAAAAAGGGGAACTGCACCTCATCGTACAATTCCCCAAGGAGTGGCCGGACTCTTATTTTTTTCGTATTTCCGCATCCCCGCTGCCGGTACTCACATAAACCTTACAGTCGCCGCTCCCCACGGTGGTAGTGCCCATGGTTACCTGATGCCTTACTCCGCCGCTGCCGTAAATGGCCGCATCGCCGCTTCCCGTACTCACGGTTATCTCCGTGCTTTCCAGGGCCGTCAGATCCAGATCCACGTCGCCGCTTCCCGTTCCCACCCGGATTTCCGCTGCGCCGGGCTCCGCCCTCAGATCCACGTCGCCGCTTCCCGTTCTGACATTGTACCGTTCAAAGCAGCCGTTAAAATCCGCATCGCCGCTGCCCGTTACCACAGCTATACTGTTTCCCCTCATACGTTCCCCCGAAAAGTCACCGCTGGCTGTCTGCAAACGAAGCATTCCCATCTCCCCGCCATTCAGCTCCACGTCACCGCTGGCCGTATGCATATCCATATCGCCGCTGTATATCTGATCCCCCGTAACGTCGCCGCTGGTAGTATTCAGCTTCAGTCGGTCGGTTGTCACATGGCGAATTTCAATGTCACCGCTGGTACTGTTCAGGCTCAGCTGCTCCGGATTTACATCCGACACCCTGACGTCGCCGCTCAATGTCTTTATCTCCAGTCTCGGCACTCCTGCGGGGATCCTGATATTCAGCGAAATTTCGTCGCTGCTGCTCCATGAAAAGCTCTTTCCGAAGCTGAAACAATTATCCATATCCACATTCAGCGTCTTCCCGAACAGCATAATCTTCACCGCACGCTTTGCCTCTCTGGCGCTGGCTTCTTTATCCTGCCTTACCCCGGTATAGAAAACCCCGTCTTCCTCATGCTGATAAAAACGATATCCCTTACCGCCCTTATTTTGATACTCTACATGAATCTGCCCGTCGTCGGAGTGTTCCACCTTCACATCTGCAACTGCCCCGTCAATTATAATCCCCTTGTATTCGCCCGGATAAGTCTTTCGCAGACAGGTCTCCTCCGGGCAGGCGTCGTCTTTTCTATCTTCTTTGCCCCGGGCCGTCTCCGGCTGTCCGGCGCCTGTGCCGCCTGATATACGAACCTCCGGGCCTCCCGGCACGCGAACCGTTATATCATCCCGGCTGAGATCCTCCTCCGGAAGCTCCTGGATCATATCCTCGATGCTGCCCAGCTCCGCAACAAGCTCCTCCTCCGTTTTTCCCGCCGCAATGCCTTCCGCAAAATGCTGCTCGTAATCCTCTACAATCTCCTGCTGCAGTTCTCTGTTAAAGCACTCCAGCTTTTTCTGCAAAGCCTCCATATATTCTGCCTTTGTCATGATTTCCTCCTTTTCTCCGAATCAGTTC
This sequence comes from Acetatifactor muris, assembly GCA_023664365.1. Lineage (GTDB taxonomy): Bacteria > Bacillota > Clostridia > Lachnospirales > Lachnospiraceae > Acetatifactor > Acetatifactor muris_B. The sequence continues at coordinate 56,346 of JAMPFR010000014.1, forward strand.
CGAATCAGCTCGTTTACCGCCTTTATAAATTCTTCCCACTCCTGCTGCACATTCCTCTGATACTGCCGTCCCTTGTCCGTCAGCCTGTAATACTTCCTGGCGGGCCCCGACTCCGACTCTACCAGATAGGTGGTTACATAATCGTCCTCCTTCAGCTTCCGCAAAATCGGATACAAGGTGCCTCCGGCAATGGACATTTCCACGGAAATGCGCTCTGTCAGCTCATAGCCGTACTTGTCTCCCCTAGTGAGCTGAGACAATACGCATAGCTCCAATGCTCCCTTTTTGAACTGTGTGTTCATCCTGCTCCTCCTTTCCTTTCATAATATCCGTACGTCTCTTTCTCAAAATATCCATCCCCCTTTTCCAAAGCGCCGCAATCCTGCCCTCTGTCACCATGCCTGATGAAATTTTCTGCCCCCAGCACTTTACCGCCTCTTTCCGGATTTCCGCCATACGCCTGCTCTGCTCTATCCTGTTACACATTTCTTTCTGCCTCCGCACTGCCTCTTCTATCCTGTGGACAGAACCGCTGCTTATTTCCATATTCATAATTCTCCTCCTTTTGCTAATACCTTGTCTTGACAAGAACATCATATCACAAGCTATTACATAATGCAATATACTATTTCAAAAAAATTACCTGCCCGTCACCGGGCAGGCAGTAAATCATTTCAAACTGCAAACACACTTTTCGGCACAGGCAATTAATGAACCGCCGCAAGACCGGAGTACCCCATCAGGCTCTCGTCCACCGCCCTGGCCGCCTCCCGGCCCTCCCGAATGGCCCATACCACCAGGGACTGCCCCCTGTGCATGTCACCCGTTACAAACACTTTGTCCCTGCTGGTCTGATACATGCCGGCCTCTGTTTTCACATTGGTGCGCTCGTTCAGCTCCACCCCGAAGGCTTCCGCAATATAGCTCTGGGCGCCCAGGAAGCCCGCCGCAATCAGCACAATGTCCGCCGGCAGCTCCTGCTCGCTGCCGGGCACCTCCTTCATGCTCATGCGCCCGGCGGCTTCATCCTTCTCCCAGGCAAGCTTTACGATTTTCACAGCCTTCAGGCTGCCGTTCTTATCCTTGATAAACTCCTTCACCGTTGCTTCATAGATGCGGGGATCCTGCCCATAGACGGCAATAGCTTCCTCCTGACCGTAGTCCGTCTTGCACACCTTGGGCCATTCCGGCCAGGGGTTGTTCTCCGCCCGCTTATCGGGGGCTTTGGGCATCATCTCGATCTGGGTCACACTCCCTGCTCCATGGCGGATGGCCGTTCCCACACAGTCGTTTCCCGTGTCTCCGCCTCCGATGATGATTACATGCTTATCCTTCGTCTCCACATACTGCTTGTCCTCAAAGCCGGAATCCAGCAGGCTCTTTGTGTTTGCCTTAAGAAAATCCACTGCAAAATAAATTCCCTTTGCGTCCCTGCCCGGCGCCTTAATGTCTCTGGGATTGGAGGCTCCGCAGGCTAAGATGACCCTGTCAAACTCCCGCAGCAGCTTGTCTGCCTTCATGTCCTTTCCCACATCCACGCCCGTGACAAAGGTAACCCCCTCCTCCTCCATAATCTTACGCTTTCTCTCCACAATCTGCTTTTCCAGCTTCATATTGGGAATACCGTACATCAGCAGTCCGCCGATGCGGTCTGCCCGCTCAAAGACCGTGACGGAATGTCCTCTCCTGTTCAGCTGGTCCGCCGCCGCAAGACCGGAGGGGCCGCTGCCCACAATGGCAATGGTCTTACCTGTGCGCACCTTAGGGGGATTTGCCGCCGCATAGCCCTCTTTATAGGCATTCTCAATAATAGCATATTCATTTTCCTTTGTGGCCACCGGGTCGCCGTTTAAGCCGCAGGTACAGGCCGCCTCACAGAGTGCGGGGCACACTCTGGATGTGAACTCCGGAAAATTATTGGTCTTCTTCAGACGGTTGTATGCCTGCTGCCAGTTGCCGGTGTACACCAGATCGTTCCATTCGGGAATCAGATTGTGCAGGGGACAGCCGCTTGCCATGCCGCAAAGCATCATGCCCGACTGGCAGAAGGGCACGCCGCACTCCATGCACCTTGCCCCCTGGAGCTGCTGCTGTTCTTTTGTCAGGTGCTCATGAAATTCCTGAAAGTGCTTTATACGCTTCTTCGGATCCTGCGCCTTGCTGACCTCTCTTTTATATTCCATAAAACCGGTTGGTTTTCCCATCTGTCTTATCCTCCATTCCGCCGCCTGCGCGGCACCTGTCACTCCTACGGAGTCTGCGACTCACGGAGCCTAACGGCTCACATTTGCATAAAAGGCCTCTATCTGGGCCTGTTCCGCGCTTAAGCCCTTCTCCTCCATCTGTACGATGGTCTTCAGCACCCTTTCGTAATCATGGGGAATAATCTTCTTGAACTTCGGCAGATACTCCTCAAAATTGTCCAGAATCTTCTTTCCCTTCTCCGAGTTTGTCAGCGCCACATGCTCCTGTATCATGTTTTTCAGCTCCAGCACATCATACTTGGAGGTAATCTCACCGGAGGAAACCATCTCCTTGTTCAGACGCCTGTAAAGATCGTTATTTTCGTCCAGCACATAGGCGATGCCGCCGCTCATTCCCGCGGCGAAATTCTTGCCCGTGGGGCCCAGCACCACCACACGCCCGCCGGTCATGTACTCGCAGCCGTGGTCTCCCACGCCCTCCACCACCGCACTGGCGCCGGAATTGCGGACACAGAACCTCTCTCCCGCCACTCCCGCAATAAAGGCCTTGCCGCTGGTAGCCCCGTAGAGCGCCACGTTGCCGATAATAATATTCTCAGAGGCTTCAAAGCTGCTTCCCGCCGGAGGATAGACAATCAGCTTGCCGCCGGAAAGTCCCTTTCCGAAATAATCATTGGATTCTCCCACCAGCTCCAGAGTCAGGCCCTTAGGGATAAACGCCCCGAAGGACTGCCCGCCTGCGCCGCTGCACAGCACACGATAGGTATCCTCCTCCACGTCGTCCCCCAGCCTTCTGGTAATCTCGCTGCCGAAGATGGTGCCGAAGGCCCTGTCCGTGTTGGACACATCCACCTCTATGCTCTTTTTCTGCCCATTCTCAACCGCCTTGCCCAGATGCTTTAACAGCACCTTCTCGTCCAGGGTTTTCTCCAGTTCAAAGTCATAGACCTGTTTGGGGTCAAAGGTACATTTCTGTCCGGATGTCTGATAGGGGTTCGCCAGGATCCGGGTCAAATCTACCTGTGCATACTTCTCCGTCAGATTTTCCTTCCGTTTCAGCAAATCCGTACGGCCCACCAGCTCGTCCACCGTCTTCACGCCCAGAGCCGCCATATACTCCCTAAGCTCCCTGGCAATAAACCGCATAAAATTCTCCACATATTCCGGCTTTCCCTTAAAATTCTTCCGCAGCTCCGGATTCTGGGTGGCAACCCCCACAGGACAGGTGTCCAGATTGCAGACCCGCATCATAACACAGCCCATGGTCACCAGGGGCGCTGTGGCAAAGCCGAATTCCTCCGCCCCCAGAATCGCCGCGATGGCTACATCCCGGCCGCTCATAAGCTTGCCGTCCGTCTCGATGCGCACCTTATTTCTCAGCCCGTTCATAATCAGGGTCTGGTGTGTCTCCGCCAGCCCCAGCTCCCAGGGCAGCCCTGCATTGTGGATGGAGCTTCTGGGCGCCGCTCCGGTACCCCCGTCATACCCTGACACCAGAATGACCTGGGCTCCCGCCTTGGCAACCCCTGCGGCCACGGTTCCCACGCCTGCCTCGGATACCAGCTTAACGGAAATCCTGGCCTCCCTGTTAGCGTTTTTCAAATCATAAATCAGCTGAGCCAAATCCTCAATGGAATAAATGTCATGGTGGGGAGGCGGTGAAATCAGCGCCACCCCCGGAGTGGAGTGCCTGGTTTTGGCAATCCAGGGGTACACCTTTCCGCCCGGCAGATGCCCGCCCTCGCCCGGTTTCGCCCCCTGGGCCATCTTAATCTGAATTTCCCGTGCGCTGACCAGATAACGGCTGGTAACGCCAAATCTGCCGCTGGCCACCTGCTTGATGGCGGAGCACCGATCCAGCCCGTCCGGCCCCACCGTCAGCCTTTCCAAATCCTCTCCGCCCTCGCCGGAATTGCTCTTTCCGTGAAGCCTGTTCATGGCGATTGCCATGGTTTCATGAGCCTCCTTGGAAATAGAACCGTAGGACATGGCGCCTGTCTTGAACCGGGTCACAATGGATTCCACCGGCTCCACCTGCTCCAGGGGAATTCCCTTTTTCGGATAGTTGAAATCCATCAGTCCCCGCAGATTTCTGACCTTTGTTTCATCATTCACCATGGCGGTATACTGCTTAAACATCTCATAATCTCCCCGCCTGGTGGATTCCTGAAGCATATGTATGGTGGCGGGATTATAGAGATGCTCCTCCCCGCCGCTGCGCATCTTGTGATGTCCCGGACTGTCCAGGGTCAGGTCGCTTCCCAGCCCCAGAGGGTCAAACGCCATGGAGTGCAGCAGGTCCACCTGCTTCTCAATATCCTTCAGGGTAATCCCGCCCACACGGCATACCGTATTGCTGAAATATTTGCTGATTACCTCTCCGTCTATGCCGATGGCCTCAAAAATCCGGGAACCCTGATAGGACTGTATGGTGCTGATGCCCATCTTGGACGCAATCTTCACAATACCGTGGAGCACCGCATTATTATAATCGTTCACCGCCGCATAGTAATCCTTATCCAGCATGTGGCTGTCAATCAGTTCCCGGATGGAATCCTGGGCCAGATAAGGGTTGATGGCACAGGCGCCGTAGCCTAAGAGCGTCGCAAAGTGATGCACCTCCCGGGGCTCCCCGGACTCTAAAATCAGCGCCACCCTGGTTCTCTTTTTCGTATGTACCAGATACTGGTTCAGAGCGGACACGGCCAGCAGGGAGGGAATGGCCACATGGTTCTCATCCACGCCCCTGTCGGAGAGAATCAGTATGTTTACCCCCTCCCGATAGGCCCGGTCAGCCTCCACAAACAGCCTGTCAATGGCGCGCTCCAGGCTGGTATTTTTATAATAGGTGATGGGAATCACCTCCACATGAAAGCCCTCCGCCTTCATGCTCTTGATTTTCAGCAAATCCGTGTTTGTCAGAATGGGGTTGTTTACCCTGAGCACATTACAGTTTTTCGGCGTCTCCTGCAAAATATTGCCCTCCGGCCCGATGTACACTGTGGTGGAGGTGACAATCTCCTCCCGGATAGCGTCGATGGGCGGGTTTGTCACCTGGGCAAACATCTGCTTGAAATAATGAAACAGGGGATGGTAAGTCCTGCTGAGCACAGGCAGGGGGGTGTCCACTCCCATGGCCGCGATGGCCTCGCCGCCGTTCTTCGCCATGGGCAGAATGCTTGTCTTCAGCTCGTCATAGGTATAGCCAAAGGCCTTCTGCATCCGCTGGCGTTCCTCGCTGGTGTACTCCGGCACACGCTGGTTCGGAATGATCAGATCCTTTAAAAACACCAGATTGCTGTCCAGCCATTCGCCGTAGGGCTGGCGGGAGGCATAGGCTTCCTTCAGCTCCTCGTCAGAGACCACCTTGCCCTGCACTGTGTCCACCAGCAGCATCTTGCCGGGACGCAGCCGCTCCTTTGTCTTAATCCTGGCCGGGTCGATTTCCAGCACCCCCACCTCTGAGGAAAGAATCAGGGTATCGTCATCGGTAATCAGATAGCGGGAAGGGCGCAGCCCGTTCCTGTCCAGTACCGCCCCCATGATGTCCCCGTCAGAAAACAGGATGGAAGCAGGCCCGTCCCAGGGCTCCATCATAGTAGCATAATACTGATAGAAATCCTTTTTCGTCTGAGACATGGCCTTATCATTGGCCCAGGGCTCAGGAATGGCAATCATCACCGCCAGAGGCAGATCCATACCGCTCATCACCAGGAATTCCAAAGTATTGTCCAACATGGCGGAATCGGAGCCGGTCTTACTGATGGCAGGCAGTACCTTGTGCATCTGGCCCTTCAGGTACTCGGACTCCATGTTTTCCTCCCTGGCAAGCATTTTATCCGCATTGCCCCGGATGGTATTAATCTCTCCGTTATGTACCATAAAGCGGTTGGGATGCGCCCGCTCCCAACTGGGGTTTGTGTTGGTGGAAAAGCGGGAATGCACCATGGCGATGGCGGACACATAATCCCCGCTCTGCAAATCCGCAAAAAAAGTGCGCAGCTGTCCCACCAGGAACATACCCTTGTACACAATGGTACGGCTGGAGAAGGATACCACATAGGTGTCCTCCGAGGACTGCTCAAAAAGACGTCTGGCAATGTAGAGCCTGCGGTCAAACTCCAGCCCCTTCTTCACATTGGCAGGCTTCTTTACAAAGCCCTGCATAATGTGGGGCATACACTCCACCGCTTTGTGGCCCAGCACGTTGGGAAAGGTAGGCACTTCCCGCCAGCCCAGGAACTCCAGTCCTTCCTTCTCCACAATAATTTCAAACATTTTCTTCGCCTGGTTCCGGCGCAGCTCTTCCTGGGGAAAGAAGAACATGCCCACGCCGTACTCTCTCTCCCTGCCAAGCTCTATCCCCAGGGGCTTTGTCACCCTGGCGAAAAATTTGTGAGGAATCTGGGTCAGGATGCCCACGCCGTCGCCGGTCTTTCCCTCTGCGTCCTTTCCTGCCCTGTGCTCCAGGTTCTCCACAATCTTCAGCGCGTTTTCAACAGTCTCCCTGCTCTTTTCGCCTTTAATATTCACACAGGCGCCGATACCGCAGTTATCATGCTCAAACGCCTCACGGTAAAGGGGCGCTTCCGGAACCTCCCTCTTCACATCAAACATACCATTCTCCTCCTTCTTGTCAGGACAAAAAGAGCGCAGGGAAGCCATACCACGCTCCCTTGCGCTCTCGTCTAAAACACTATACAATACTTTCGGCCGTTTGTAAATAACTACTTTTTCTTGAATTGTCAAATAATTTAACAATTATTGTCATCTAGGCTTTGTTTTCAGAATATAATATGCTGTAAAATATTTCCAAAAATCCCTTTACTTTCTTCCTGTTTTATATTATTATTTTATTGTCAACTACGATTTAAAAATATTCTATTTCTGCGGCATATTATCAACTGACTTATATTATATGAGGAAACTGAATGAAAAAACATTATTTTATTTTAATTACTGTATTTTATATTATTGCAGCATCCGGCTGCGGCAGGGAGAATTCAGGCAAGTCCGACTCTCTAAACGTGGTCGAAACGCCTTCGCCCTCTCCGGAGGCCGCTGCCCCCTCACCGGAAACACTGTCCCTTACACCCCTTACAATAGGGAACAATACGCCTGCAAATTCTGATCTTACCGCAGAAGCATCGCCCCCGCCAAACACCGTCGCCGCCTATTTCAATATGGCGGAGACACTCTGGCGAAACGACCGGGAACACGTCGATTACAGGCTTGCCTGTGGCGTTCTGGATCAACGCCGGGAGGTAAATCTTGAAGAAGATTATGGCTGTGAAATTGTCCTGCCGGAAGACTTTGCCGAGACAGGAAATTTTACTCTTTCCCTCTCTGTAGATGGAACAGACGACGGCTTATATGTGCTGGAGGGCAGCAAAGATGACGTCTCCATCGTATTTGGCGAAGCATATTTGCTTGGAAATAACCTGTACCTGGGCACAGGCAATTCCGACACCCCGCCTTTTTGCCTGAATCTTGAATCAAAAAGCCTGACAGACTGTAAAAAGGAATATGAAGTTCTGCAGCGCCTTTTTGCAGACTATCTCCAAAGTCAGCCGGAAAATACTGCTTTCAGTATCCAGTGCTTTCATCCCATGGCGCAGGTGGACGGCTGCCTGATTTACCTTGCGACCATCAGTGAGACTTCGGACACCGACACCAGAGGCGTCATCTATGCCGCCTTTGATGAATCCCGCTCCCTGCGGGCCTATCTGCTGTTAGCTCCGGAATATACTCTGAGCGACATGACAATAGCGGAACAAGCGGATCTGACTTTGGAAATGCAGCAGCTTTCCCCCACCGGCGGCCTGCTCACTCTCCGTAACACGGGTGAAAAGGTCATTGAATATGGCGAATCCTATACCCTGGAAAAGAAAATGGGCGGAAACTGGTATTCCGTAAACATGCGGGAACCGGAAAACGGAAATGCGGATTTTTCATGGTCCGACCTGTTATATACACTGGAATCGGGTGAGGAAGCCACACTGGAATTACAGTGGGATTCCCTATATGGTTTTCTTCCTGAAGGCAGCTACAGACTGATTAAAAACATCAACTATCCGGACTATGACGGCGGCAATGAGCAATTTAACGCCGCAGCATATTTCAATATTATCTGGACAGAAGATTGCGTACCGGGGACATAACCCCGGTACGCTTCGTTTCACAGATTCTTTTTTATTTAAGGCTGCTGCCTGCGGCGCCCCATTATCCTTGCCAATTCTCCGGGGCCATGCTATAATAATTTGAAGATTGTAATAACAGATCGGAAATTAACCACAGATAAAATCAGATAAAGAAGCGTGATGTAAATGCTGTTCAACTCATATGTTTTTATTTTTATATTTCTTCCCCTTGCATTTTCAGGATATTTTTTGCTCAATCATATAAAGCGGTATTCCGCCGCCAAACTTTTCCTGGTGGGTATGTCCCTTTGGTTTTATGCCTATTTTCATATCAGCTATCTGTGGATTATTCTTTTCAGCATTGGCATAAATTACCTTTGCCACCGCCTGCTTCTCCGCGGCCGCCATTCCGGGGTCATATTAGTCTGCGGCATTTTGGCTAATGTGGGATTGCTTTTTTATTTTAAATATTTTCGTTTCCTGCTTGAAACTGTCAACGCTTTGTTTCACGCAGACTTCTCCCTGCCGGAAATACTGCTGCCTCTGGGCATCAGCTTTTTTACCTTTCAGCAAATTGCTTTCCTGGCGGACAGCGCCGGAGGAGGGATTCCCCGTCAGAAGCTTCCGGATTACGCCCTCTTCGTGACCTTCTTCCCGCAACTGATTGCCGGCCCCATTGTAAGTCACGACGAGATGCTGCCCCAGTTCAACGATATGTCAAAGAAGCACATCCGGGCGGAAAATGTGTATCGTGGGCTGCGCCTTTTTGTCTTGGGTCTGGGCAAAAAAATACTGCTGGCGGACACCTTCGGACAGGCGGTGAACTGGGGCTTTCAATATTATACGGTGCTGGACGGGCTGAACACCTTTCTTGTCATATTATTTTACACCTTTCAGATTTATTTTGACTTCAGCGGTTACTGCGATATGGCAAGGGGAATCGGCTGTCTGTTCAATATCCGTATTCCCGTTAATTTCCTTTCGCCCTACAAAGCCAAAAACATTTCGGAATTCTGGGACAGATGGCATATTACCCTGACGAGATTTTTTACCCGCTATATCTACATTCCTCTGGGCGGCAGCCGCAAGGGGCTGCTCCGCACCTGTGTCAACGTGCTGTTGGTCTTTCTAATCAGCGGCGTCTGGCACGGAGCCGGCTGGACCTTTGTCATATGGGGGCTTCTCCACGGCGTTCTGTCGGTGCTGACACGCATCTGGCACAGCCTGAGAAAGGGGAAAACGGCAAAGAGCAGCCTGCCCGGCTGCTTTCTTTCCCTATGCCTCACCTTTTTATTTGTATGCTGCGCCTGGACCTTTTTCAGGGCAGATACGGTGGCACAGGCCGTCTATATGCTGAAAAAGCTCGTCACAGGGGGCGGAACCGGAATCTATTTGGAGCTGGCGCTCTTCTTCCAGCCTCCGGAATTATTGTACAGCCTCAAGCTTTTGCGGCTGAATGCCCTGCCCTTTTCCTCTTATTTCGGCCTGGCTGCCTTTACGATCACGGCAATTATTCTGATTTTCTTCTGCAGGAATCTGTATGAAAGCGAAGAAAAGCACAAGCCTGCTGTTTGGGGAACAGTCTGTCTGTCCGTGCTGGCCGTATGGTGTATCGTATCCCTGTCGGGAGTC
>JAMPFR010000150.1 GCA_023664365.1 Acetatifactor muris
CGTTTCTATCGACCAACTCCAGAAACTGGCTGGATTTTCCCGACGGCCTGATGGAACGGACTTTATACTCATAGGACGGGGAAACGAGTGTCTGGCGGCTGCTGGCTTCCTTTGCCGCCTGTGCTGGCTGCGCCTGTCTTGCAGCCCCTGCGGAGGCTGGCTGCATCTGTCTGACATTCCCCGTGGATGCTGCCTGTGCCGGCCTCGCAGAACTTCCCTGGGGAGCCGGTTTTGCGCCGGATATCCTGTTCAGCATGGCGTTATATTCTTTCTCCAGTTTCCCATATTCACTCTGCTTGATGGCAAAGGATCTTCCTTTGGGTTCAATCTCCACCCATACCCCTTCCATGTCATACAGGTAACGCCCAATCCCCCATACCGTAGCAGAACGCTTGAAAGAATCTGACAGTCCGCCTTTGATCGGCTCAATATCGCTGTTCTCCGCACCGTCAAATTTCGTCACCCATTCGTTGCGTTCCTCATTGAAAATGCTGATTCCGCATATCTGGGAGTTGTCGTGCCACAGGGAATACACATTCTTCCAGTTGAACGGCCCGACCACTTCGTCAAGACGTTTCTGCACTGCACGGGCATCCATATATGCGACCGCCATGCCGCGGGACTTATCCTGCGTTGTGACCTGGATTTTCCATTCGATCTCCCTGCTGGTAAACGGCGCCCTCAGCTGTTTGATAATTTCTTCATGATTCATTTTGTAAGCTCCTTTCTTCTGGCTAATTTTGTTTAGGCTACATATTCCCCACAGGAGGGGCATTTGTGCTGGTCCGGCAATACACCGTAAATATCGTCAACATAAAACATACCCGCAAACGGGTTAAAGATGGCAGTACAGCGAACGCCTTTGTACTCGGCGATCACATCATTGCTGCCTTTCTCATGCAGGATTGTGACATCATCCTGCGCCTTTAGGCTGTGTACCATTGCTTTTGCCTGAAACATAATCATCATCCTTTCTTTCCACTGATAAAATCTTTCAGAGCCATCCCATTGGGTATCAGGATGTCGCTGTAATAAAACTCCGGGCCTTTATCTTTCAGCAGTTCCAGCAAATCCCGCATTTCCAGACCGGGTTTGTTCAGGGAATGGCTGAAGTGGTCATTGTTGTTCGGCATGGATATAATGTAATATGGCAGGCTTGATAAGGTGTGCAGGCTCTCGCACTTCGGAAAAGTATTGTTGCCGGTGCAGAGATGGAACCCATTCACATTTGACAATGGGTAGTGGAACATCTTCGTATCCGGCTTCAGCCTGCCGCTGTTTTCAAGCACACCAAGCCTGCACGCTCCTATCCTTCCGGATGGGTTCAGCCGGAAGCCGAACACCAGCTTTGGCAGCGGGAAACTTTTATATTCCGTCCCGAAATAGCTGATGTCGGCCCTGCTTTCCTGATGGAGCAGCACAATATCCCTGTTCCCATCATCATGCGAGCTGAAGGATAAACAGTTCGGCGGAAGCAGACCGGAATGCACGGCTCCGCGCAGCAGGCTCTTATTGATGCATTCCACCAGCGTATCCGGGGCGATCTGCTTAAAGCTCTTTATTCCGTCAGAATCCTGTTCCACCATAACGCTGCCGTCTTCCTTGATCCTGATAACCGTTTCACTCATGCGGCAATCACCTCCCCTCCCAAATACTGTACAACAGCAGGTTCTTTTTCATGCAATATCTCTTTCAAATGGGCACAGGCATCCGAAAACCACTCATAAATCTCAATCAATCCATAAGCCAGGCATCCAAGGTCTACCCATTCATCCTGATAGACAAACAAAGCAAGCCTGCTGTGGAACGGCCGTTTCGGATTGGTATACCCTTTCAGCCGCCAGTCAAGGCAGTAAGAGAAATTAAGCTGCCTGCGCACCTCCTGCTCCGCTTCTTTGATGTACGGATTCACCTCGTCAGCGATTTTATGTTTCCTGCCATATTCCCCGGCTAATGTATAGAAATCAACAATCACAGGATCTGACAGCACATGGATTTCCATCCCCCTGTACTCATTGTAGCTGCTGCGGTAATAAGCAAACAGTTCCGGTATCAGGCTGTACATATTTTCGTAGTAAGCATCAAGGCAGACCATGTCATAGAAATTCTGCGTGACAAGGTCATACCTGCCAATATCATAAAGTTTCTTGGCAATATAAATGGTGTTGAATATCTCTTCAAATTCTTCAATCTCCATGCCATCGTACTCCTTATATAAACGCAGAAGCTGCCGCCATAGCCGGTATGTTCCATAGAGCATGCGCCAGACAGCCTGCCTTATACGCATTGGCTTCCATATCGGAATGCAGCTCCCGCAGGGAATTGATATCATCAAGTTCAAAACGGCTGAAGTCGATTTCCGACAAATGCAGGTCACCGCCTCCCAAAAGCCGCCTGTAAAGTTCCCCATAAAGATAGCCGGTTCCCATGTTCATGTCAGGCATACGGAACTCATCCGCTTCCATGACCTCGGAAACCAGCCGTTTCGTGTTTACTGTAATCATAGGCTTTCCTTCTCTTCCAATGCTTTCAATAATCGTCAGGCATTAACACCGTAGTGTGCGACCTGTCAGCTTCCGTAATAATCCAGAAAGTTTTGCCGCCGTTAGCTGTATACGCTGACAGGATACGCCCGCCTGATTTTAAAGCGTTATTATTTGCCATCCAGTCAGATTTGCTGACTTCACCCCAGTCCCCGGACTGGTGGCGTGCAAGAGCAGCATTGATGTCCATGCCTGCTAAAATATCCTGTGCGTGCGGAGTAATGACTACCCGCCCTAACGGAACATACGAATTGCCGCTTCTGCCATCCTTTTTGTCCTCTGTTTCCTCGCCTCCATAATCCGAGAGTGACAGGAATCCCTGCGGCGTCAGCAGGTTGAAGATCATCTTGTTGGAGCGTGTCTCATAAACCGTCGTTGAGGTCAGATCCCCTTTGCTGTTCAGGTTTTCTTCCCGGTTGACGTTGTTTTCTTTCACTATGCGCCCTTTGATAATATGCGGGGTATCGCATTCCACCAGCCCGTTAATCAGGCCGGAGCCGCCGATCAATCCCACCTGCCCTAAATTCAGCGGCAGGAGCGGACGCTTCACATCGCTGTCCAGCTTATTCTTCTCGAACAGCCGTGAGAAACTGGCAGACCTGCCAAGCTGCTCCGCAAGTTCCGCCACATTAAACTCCGCTCCCTTGAACAGTTCCACTTTCTTTTCTCTGGCTGGAAGGCTGTAACGGTTTTCAGGCAGCTCCGCAAGCTCTGGTAAATGCTCCGGTTCCAATGCCAGCGACGCAAAATCCTCTGCCAGACCGGAACCATCCCGCCGTTTCCTCCGTATCCCCATGACAGCTATCTGCCGGAACCGCTTGAATTCCTCGCCCATAAACTTCCATACCGTCAAGTCATCAAAATTATCACACAGGATACGGCATACGTCCGGTGTGAGCCGGTAATAAGGGATAATGTAGATCAGCAGCCCGCCATAAAGCAGATGGGAGATGGAATCAACAAGGAACCTTTTCTCGCTCCGTGTATTATTCCCTCCCTCGGTCATTACGGATAGATACGGCGGGTTCAGCAGCATAAGATGGAACGCCTCATTGCTGACACGGGAGCGGAAATAAGAACCAAAACCAACCCTGTTAAGCCGCGTCAATGCTTCCTCAGCCCTGTGCCGGTCAAGTTCAATCCCGTAAGTATTGCAGTTATTTCCGTCAGCCAGTGTCCGCAGCGCAATGCCGCACCCGCAGCATGGGTCAAACAGATTTGCTGTGATATTTTCCGGAAATTCAATCCCCCGTGACAGATAGTTTACATGCTCAATATCCGTAGGATAATAGCCCATTTTGACGCTTGCCATGAGCCGTCCGATAATGGATGCATTGGTTGTTTTTGCTTCCTGCGTGTCCGCAGTGGGCAGTTTATCAAGATATCCTGACAATGCCGTACAAAGCTTTGTGTAATCCGGCGTCATAA
>JAMPFR010000151.1 GCA_023664365.1 Acetatifactor muris
AAAAAATAAGGTGGATATGGTAGTTTGTCTTTGGCTTGTTATGGTGCAGAGCCGTCACGCACTCCACGCCGTACTTTCCCCTGAAACGGTCTGTAAAAAGCCGCAGCAGCTTGTCGGGATCATAAAGGTCTTTGTATTGTGCCTTGTCCTCCTTCCTGCAAATGGTAGCGGGTTGAGATAAGGCAGTATTTGGAGTTTGTGCAATGGGTGTATTTCGCTCGGGGCGCCGAGGGCTTAAAAAGAAAGAAGAATCCCGCCCGAAAATGCCCGCCCAAATACCAGCATGACAGCAGAAAGTGATAGCATCTGTCTTAAAATGATGGCAAAATTTGTTGACTGCACAAATCATGCTCTCGCTCATCAGCCCGGTGGCAAACCCAATCCGAAACGGTGTATCAGGCATGGCAGATTTCACAAGCAGCAAAACTCCATAAATAACCAGCACATTCGTAAACGCCATCCCTTTCGGGAATACCGTTTTGCCAGAAATCTGCAGATAAAACCAATATAAAAAAGTCGGAAGCATGAACTGTTTCTCATATCTTCCCCTGTTCTGCCATCCGGCGCTCCACATCCCATTTGGAATCCTTTTTACAGATATAAAAATCACAGCAGTCACTCCCGGAAGCCAGTGTTTTGGTACGGTAGAGCCTGCCGCCCATCCATGACCTCGTAGATGGACAGCCACAGCATCCCCCCGGCTAAGCAGATGCGCAAGGGGTTCTCCGTCAGGGAGCCGATGTCCGGGGTGCGGGCAACCATTTCCCGGTAAATTTGTTTTGACCTCCGCTTCAGCGCCGCCATATCCATGCCCGGTTCCTGTCCAGACAGATACCGGAAAGCGGCAGGAGCTAATGCATGCCACATCAAAGTTTCACAGTAAGTATAATTCATAAAATACGCTCCTCTCTATTCATCCGATTAATGCCCCAATCCCTGCATAGATGCAAGTTTTGCAATGATCGCCGCCACAGGAATATAGACAATCGCCATTACGATTCTTTCTGTTAAAACGAATTTCAAATCCTTCACATGGGGCATATCTTCCATGCCTTTTATTACCCAGAACTTGTCAAACCTCACCCATATCTCATCCACCACGATACCGTCATACAAATTCATTGCCTCAAGGAAAATAACCGCATGGATAAACGCAGTCTTAAAATCGGAAATGCCGCTCCAGTATCTGATAAATACCACTGGCAGAATTGCAATACCTAAAACGAGCACGGTAAAAAATATCTTTTTGCGTTTTTTCGCTTCTTTTTCCGTAGTCAGCCCCATTTCAAAAGCCCTCTGCTGTATCTGCTTCGGATAAAAGAAAATCCCCCTCACCGGATTGTCCAGAACCAACAGCTTTATACAGGCTGTGAAAAACACCAGATAAATGAATAACTGTAAAACAAAAACCATATCCCCAACCCCTTTATCATAATTTTGCGCACTCCGGCGCGCATGCCCCAGCTTCGGCAAAATTTTAAACCCTATTTCAGGAAATTACTTATAAAATTCCCTTCCTTTTCCAGAAATAAAATCACATTTTTAAAATAATCTCATCTTACGAGAGACGGATGGAGCAGGATAATGCTCTCCGTGTTTTCATAGCCGGCCTCTATAAATCGCCTATTCAGTTGAAAGGCCACGGGATACACCGGTTTACCCGGCTTAAATATTCCTCATATTCCTTCCCGTACAGATTCCCCAGCCACCGCTCCTCCGTGCATTTCATCAGCACAGTCATAAATATCCAATAGAAAAAGAACAACGGCAGAAAAAACAGGTTCCCCGCAATCATAAGCGCGCCCGTACAGAAAAACATGAAAGCCGAATAGATTGGATTCCTCACCAGTGCATAAACGCCAGTGGTCGCCAGACTATTCTCCGCAATATGGCTGTCTATTTTTGACCGAAACATCGCTCCTGCCCACAGATACACTCCCAGCAAAATCAGCAGAATCCCCAGAATGAACAGCGGAATTTTCAGAAAAGTAATCATTCCTTTTTCAAATGCTGCGTTTCTTCCTGCAATCACCGCAATTACGGTCATTGCAATAATTACCGCCACATAAACCGGGCCTACTCCCATCATCGGGAGATGTTTCTTATTTTTCATGGATGCCTTTCCCCTTCCTGCACCGGAAAGCCGCCATGCCCTCCACGGATTTTACCTCTGCTTTCCGATACATGGATTCAAGGCGCACTCTCAGACTTTCCTCTGTCTCATAAGGCGGTGTAAAAAATCCTTTTGGTGTATATAATTTCTCAATAAACCAATCCGTCCTCCTATTCCCGCCTTTCACATAAAAACAGCCGCAGAAAATCCCGCCCGGTTTCAGGACACGGAAAACCTCGCTATATGCTGCCTCCTTATCTGGAAAAGCATGGAACCCATTCAATGACAGCACAAGGTCGAAACTGTCATCTTCAAAGGGTAGTTTCCCTACATCGCCCTGCAGGAAGCGGACATTTTTAAGCCCTCTTTTTCCCGCCTGTCTTTTTGCCCGCTCCATCATGTCCGCAGAGTAATCCAGGCAGGTAATGTCTGCATTTCCAAACGTCTCATACACCGGCATAGTCAGCACACCTGTCCCCACCGGCACCTCCAGCATCCGGCCAGAAAAGCCCTCCGGAATGCCTGAGAGCGCCAGATGCAGATACCGGTCATTTTTCTTCTTGTCCATGTTCCACACCAATTTGCAGATAGCTTTTCCCGGCAGTGTGGAACAGGTAATCATCCCGTCATAAAAAGTCGCCTCGCCGCCAAGACTCTTATAAGCATTTCTGATTTTTTCATGTCTTCCCCATTTTCCTTCCGAAGGCATATGCTTCTGCAGGGAATCCCAGACCGGCATGGGTATATTCATGGACGCCTCCGCCGCCTCTGCGCGCAGTTTATCCCATGCCCTGTCAAGAAAGGACATCTCACTGAGGGCGTGGGCGCAGTGATCCGTTACCGCCAACCGCCCCAGCGGCGTTTTGCACATCACAAACATGACCGTCTGCCACAACATCCGCATTCCTCCGCCTGTAAAAAAGGCTTCATCCTCCGTAGGCCGTATGGGATACCCCAGTGACCTAAGCAGCGAAAACCCTTCCGCAGTAGCGTCCACCATTGCCCTTCTCTGGCTCTTTGTCGCTTTCGGCAGACTGCAAGAGGTGGCATACGACACATAGCCAAGCGGAAGGATTTCCGCCATATGGCATTTCAGCCACGCATCCATCTGGTTTTCCCATGTCAGGCTGCATCCTGAATCCGCAAATGTCTTTGTGATACATTCACGGAATCCATCCGATAATTCCCCATCCCTGCTGCCTACTGTCAGATGGGTACGGACATGGATACTGACGACTTGTCCGTTTTCCCGTCTGCCGCCCGCCGTCATGAAGCCAAAAGCAGCCTCTTTTTCCACCGGGGAATCTGTCTGCACCGCGCTTTCCGTTTTTTCCGCCCACGGATTGTTACCTATGAAAACAACATAACGGCTCACATTGGCAGCAAGCGCAGGAAGAACATCCGGCACCTGGTCCGCCTGCATGACGACAAAGATGATATCGTACTTATCATCAGGATTTAGGCAGTCTATCACTTCCATTTTATCCCGCGTAGTTTTTCTTTGCAGATAATGACGTATGACAAGCCCCCGTTTTTCCAGGGTATCCTTCCAGTCTCCCCTGGCAAGCAGCGTTACGTTATTCCCGCCCACTTTCAGCACATGCGCCAGTTCACAACCGATGACGCCCGCGCCATAAACCAATACTTTCATAATCAATACCATACCTTTCTATTCTATTTTTTGTTATCAGAAACAGTCCGCACGGTATCCTACGCCATGCATCTGTATTTTTTCCATTTCCTTCCTTGTATGATGTTTATAGAAGCAAAAACACCATAACTTCCTTTCTTTTTAATATC
>JAMPFR010000152.1 GCA_023664365.1 Acetatifactor muris
CGGCTCTGCCATCG
The DNA here is from genome assembly GCA_023664365.1 of Acetatifactor muris. Classification (GTDB taxonomy): domain Bacteria; phylum Bacillota; class Clostridia; order Lachnospirales; family Lachnospiraceae; genus Acetatifactor; species Acetatifactor muris_B. Next base: position 15 of record JAMPFR010000152.1, read on the forward strand.
TGGAATCTGGCATTTTTCTGTCTGGAGTATTCCGCCCTTGCATACAGTGTCTGGAGCATTGTTTCGGGAACACCCTGCAGCTTTATTTTTTCCAATTTTCATCTTCCCCCGTTTCCAGCGCGGCATCCGGCGCATCATGACAGTGAAAACTGTCTCAAAAAAGGCCACCCTAATATTTGTTAGTATTAACTAACCCATTATCTTAATATATGCGGCTGCATTTTGTTAGTAGCCGCTAACTTATTATCAAGTATACCTCCCCGGCTTGTTTTTGTCAATAGGCATTTCCGCTTAAAGATTGGCATAAAAAAACATCTGTTGCCAGATGCATTCCTCGTAAACATATACAACCCTGCTTCAAAATCTTTCTCTTTCATGCCAAAATAATTTTGCGCATCAGTCATGAAATCCGCCATGTGATCCTGAACTGTGCAGACAGAAACTCTGCCTGCACAGTTCAGGAAAAAATAACCTTGATCATTCATACTGGTCTGCACTCTCATACATACGAGAAGTCCCGCCAATTTCCTCGCCGGCTGCCGCCCCGTCGATTAAAAGGTCAAAACTACAGTTTTCCACAGTGCTTCCTTCCGCCCGCCCTGCAATGGTGCCTGGCGTCACGGCGCCGTTTATTTCCCCATTCACTTTGCAGCCCGTAATGGCAAACGCCGTTTCTTCACCGTAGTAATACAGCCCTATCCCAACCAGTCCGCCAACATGGGTGGCCCCGTCTGCTTCGATGGTAACGGTAACAGTGCAGCCATCAATCCTGCATGGATAATTTGTTGTGGAGAATCCTTCCGTATCCAGACACACATCTTTATCTGAATGTGTCCCCGCATACCCGCATAAGCCGCCGATGGCATGGCCGCCCTTTGATGAAAGGATGGTCACGTCTGCCGTGCAGTCAGTGATGGAATCCATCATTTCCAGACAGCCTCCAATGCCGCCAAGTCCAACCGGCTCATTTCCATCCGCCTTTATTGTTCCGCCTGCCCTGCAGTTATCAACTGTTCCGCCAAACCCGCCGCCGATCAGCAGGCCGCCGCACTCTGCAACATCAGCCTGAACAAGCCCTTCCGAAAAATCATTGTCGCCAATCACTGTCACCGTGATGTCCTCGGCCGTGCAGCCTGCCACCGTGCCGTTGCTGTTGCCGCCTATCATTCCCCCGGTGCAGTTGTTTCCGGTCACGGAGGAACTTTTTACTGTCACATTTTCAACCATCCCCATGTTATACCCAATCACACTGCCGATCGCTAAGGATGTACCTTCTGTAACTGTCACCACCGCATTCTGGACCGTCAGGTCTTTGACCACTCCACAATTAATGCCGAACAGCCCTGCACCGCAGTTGAACTCATCAGATTCATATGTAAGGTTTGATATCGTATGTCCTCCCCCGTCAAAGGTACCGAGGAACATCGTGGAATGGGTTTCCATGTCATTCATGTTCCCGATAGGAACCCATTCTACGCCTGACAAATCCAGATCCGCAGTGAGCCTGATAAATTCCCCGTAATGACCGCCGCGGGAACCGTCATTTACACTGTTGGCAAACGCCACAAGCTGACTGACATCCCCAATCTGGTATGGGTCTTCCTCCGTGCCGCTCCCTCCGGCAAATCCCACGTCTCCCATGCCTTCATTGTCTGTCTGTGCAGTTTCCTCCCCTGCACCCCCGCTGTTTTCTGTCTGCGCCGCTTCCTCCCTTGCACCCATGCCTGTATCCGGTGTCCGGCTGCTGCAGGCTGTAAACATTGACAGCATCATGCACACCGTCAATAAAGCCGCTAAATGTTTCTTCATGGTCATATTCCTCCTCGTATTTTTTCAGTTAGACATCGCTAACCTCTTTTATTATACTGAAAAAACATGACCTTTACTTCTCCATTTCGTTATTCGATTTTTCCTTTCCGGTATTCTGTCGGTGTCATGGCATACCTCTTTTTAAATGCCTCTGAAAATTTGCCAGGATTCGTAAAGCCGGCAGCGAGGGCGACTGATGTGATGCTCTCATCTGTTTTCTTCAATGCGAGTGTTGCCTGTTCCAGCCGGTATTCGCGCAGGTATGCATAGACCGGCATACCGTACACCTTACGGAATACCTTCTGAAGCTGTGTGACCGATATCCCGTAGTCAAGTGCGAGCTGCTCCACGCCGGGATAACCGGAACTGCCGCTTATGATATGCTCCCTCAGATGCCTTACCAGTTCAATCTGTTCTTTTGGAAAATAACAGGGCCTCTTTTCTGTCAGCGGCAGCTCCTGCAGCAGCGTAAACAATTCTACGGTCTTTATGAGGATATACGGGCTGCCTGCGCGGGAGGCATTTTCATAAAGCTCCATAAATATATGCCCGCACTCCGGCCCGGCCCTGCAGATAAATTTCCAGTCCAGAGGGAGCAGGTGATTCCGGATTTTACCAAAGTCCAGGGACAGCACCCCCAGATGTTCTTCTGTCCATTTAGTAGCTGCAGCGCAGTCCACGTAAATACTCAGCCCCTCATAATATCCCAAGGGAAATTTTGTTGTGGATGCGACCGCATTTTTCCCATCAAATAAACTGGCGGAAAAATCGCCCGGCCCTAATACGCTGCACTCCTGTTTTGTAAAATGGCATTCAAAACGCCCGCTGACGCAGAAGTTCAACTGCAGGAGGTCGCTGGCAGCCCTTCGTTCATTGCAGGAATGGGCATGGAAATGACACCGGAAAATCTCAATTCCGGGAAAAACCTCGTAACCTGACATCGTTCCCATGCCATCCATGCAGGGGATTGTGTAAACAGTCACATCCCTGCCCCGGACTTTTTGCGAACAGAAAGCCCTGCATAATTCGCTTTGTTCAAAGATTCCCATAGCCATCTTTTAATTTCCAGCCGATTGCTTCCCTGCGCCCCACGACAAAATCGGCATAAATCCCTTCCTGGCCGATCAGCTCCTCATGCCTGCCCCGCTGCACGATCCGCCCGTCATCCACCACCAGGATCTGGTCTGCATTACGCACGGTCTTCAGCCGGTGGGCGATCATGATAATGGTCTTGTTTCTGGTCAGTTCTTCGATTGCTTTCTGGAGCCGGTCCTCATTTTCCGGGTCAACATTGGCAGTCGCCTCGTCCAGGATAACGATGGGCGCATCCTTCAGCATGGCCCTTGCAATACTGATCCGCTGTTTCTCCCCGCCGGAAAGGGATGCGCCGCCCTCCCCGATCACCGTATTGTAACCGTCCGGGAGCGCCTCGATAAAATCATCGCAGCAGGCTCTCCGCGCCGCCTCCGCCACTTCCTCGCGGGTAGCCCCCGGCCTGCCGAACCTGATATTGTTCTCAACCGTATCCGCAAAAAGGTACACGTCCTGGAACACCATGCTGATCTGCTCCATCAGCGACTCCAGCGTATATTCCCGCACGTCATGCCCGCCAATCGCAACGCTCCCGCTGTCCACATCCCAGAAGCGGGCGATCAGGCTGCATAAGGTAGTCTTGCCGGAACCGGACGGGCCGACCACAGCCGTGGTGGTCTTATCCGGGATCTCCGCACTGATCCCATGGCTTTCCGGGCGGATCACACTGCCTTTTTCATCCATCTGTTCCATTCCTTGCGTCTGCAGGGTCCGGTCAATGCTTGCGGAAGTCAGGCGCAGCATGGCAATACCCATGCCGAACAGCTTGATCTGCCCGAACACGAGGAAGGACATCACGATACACATCAGAGCGTCCGCAAGGGACATCGTACCATCTGCCCAGCAGTACACGGATATAAACATCATGGCAATCCCCGCTATCTGAAGCACAAGCTCCTGCAGCATGGTGTATGGCGTCATGAGTTTTTCCATATCAAGGTTGCTCTTCCGGTTGAATTCCAGGGCAT
>JAMPFR010000153.1 GCA_023664365.1 Acetatifactor muris
ATGAGTGCTGCATCGAGATAGCGGGACGCCATGCCATTGCCGGCATGGAAAGCGTAGACGTCTCTGAACTGAGGGGCATCCCATGCGTCCTGGTGGCTTCCGCTGGCCAGCAGGAAAATGAGCAGGCCTATTACCGCGATATCGTGGGCATAAACGGAGAATTTCTCTTTGCGGAGAATCTGGAGGAGGCGCGGTTGCTCGTAATCGGCGGTAATGGATTCATGCCGGTGGAAGGCGACGGGCAGCCGGTCCAGCAGTTTGGCGTGACTTTACACCGCATTCCGCTTTTGCGCGGCGGCAAACCCATAAAGAGAAATTACTGCGCATTCTGGAAAGCAGATAATTCCGGTTATTACATAGAGGAGTTTGCTGAGATTTTAAAATCGAAATTTCTTGCCGACTCCTGATTGAAGAATCAGCTAAGCCGTATCCAATAGGGGGTGCGGCTTTTTTGTCTTTAAGGAAAGTCCGTTGGATTTCCTTAAAGACAAAAATCTTCGCTCCGCTTCGGTCGGCGCTAAGAGGACATCCACCGGATGTCCAGCACCCTCCGGGCCGGATCGCACTGCGGCAGAGAGGAATGATATCGCTGTCGCGATCTGCCGCAGGCGGAGAATCCTGCAAAGCAGGATTCTATTTCATATAAGTTTTTCTTATTATATATCCCCCGAAAATGAAATTGTTTCCGGCGGCAGGAGCTCATATAATGAAAACAGATAAATCATTTAAGGAGATGGGAAAATGAAAGTAATAGCTGTCAGTGCAAGCCCGCGGAGCGGCGGCAATTCAGATGTTCTGTGCGACCAGTTTTTGAAGGGAGCGGCAGAGACAGGGCACGAAACGGAGAAGATCAGTATCGGGAGCGGAACCATCCATCCCTGCATGGCCTGCTATGGATGCAGAAAGACAAAAACCTGCGTCCAGGACGACGGCATGGGGGAAATCCTGGAAAGACTGATAGAGGCAGATGTCATCATTCTTGCAGCGCCGGTATATTTTTATTCCATGAATGCCCAGATGAAAGCCTTTATTGACCGATGCCTGCCCAGGTATCAGGAAATCAGGGACAAGGCATTTTACTATATCATCACTGCAGCTGATCCCCAGCACAGTGCGGCCGATGAGACCATTGCGGGACTGCGGGGATATTTAAGGTGCTTGCCCGGAGCGCGGGAAAAGGGCATCATCTATGGGACCGGCACATGGGATATGAATGATGTCTATAGACATCCGGCGTTTGAGAAAGCATATGAGGCCGGGAAGAATATATAGAAAAAGGGAGGATTGGGACAATGCAGAGCAGAATACTGGGAAAAGATTTAGAGGTTTCAGCAGTGGGTTTAGGCTGCATGGGACTGTCACATGCCTACGGACCGGCAGTGGAAAGGAATGAGGCAGTCCGGCTGATCAGGCAGGCATACGAGGATGGCTATACGTTCTTTGATACGGCAGAATGCTATACCGGCGCTTATGAGGATGGAAGCATTTCGTATAATGAGGATATCGTCGGGGAAGCTCTGCAGCCGGTCCGTGATAAAGTAAAAATCGCAACAAAGTTTGGCGTGCATCATTCGCCGGAGGGGTTGGTTATGGACAGCCGCCCGGATACGATACGGGCATCCATCGAAGGGAGCTTAAAAAAGCTTAGAACCGATCATGTTGATTTATACTATCAGCATCGCATTGACCCCAAAGTCCCGGCAGAGGAAGTGGCAGGCGTGATGGCGGAACTGATGCAGGAGGGGAAGATCACCCATTGGGGGATTTCGGAGACGGATGAGGAATATTTAAGAAAAGCCCATGGGGTATGCCCAGTAACCTGCATCCAGAACCGTTATTCCATGATGGCCCGCTGGCATGAGAGCCTGTTTTCGGTTTTGGAGGAACAAAACATTGGCTATGTGGCATTCAGCCCTCTGGCAAACGGCATCCTAACAGATGCTTTTGGGAAAGGCGCAGCCTTTGCGGAAGGGGATTTCCGCAATTTCATGCCGCAGTACAAAGAAGAAGCCTTTGAAGCAAATGAAAAGCTCCTAAGCTTCATCCGAATGCTGGCGGAGGAAAAGAAGGCGACGCCTGCGCAGATTTCCCTTGCCTGGATGATGTGCAAAAAGCCTTATATTGTGCCAATACCTGGTTCCAGAAAAATAGAACGGGTCCGGGAAAATGCAGGGGCGGCAGATATCATGCTGACAGCAGAGGAGACAGCGGAAATGGATAAACAGCTTGATAAAATGGAAATGTCCGGGGTGTTTGGCGGTTCCCCTGCTGCAAAAAAATAGGGCAGGAGATTTTTGGCGGTTGGCTGAAAACCGCCGATTATGAAAAGATTGGAGGTATCATGATGGAATATCGTAGTTTTCCACATGGCATAAAACAGGAAAAATTCAGCGTTCTTGGCCTGGGGATGGGAGGAATCCAGAACAGCACGCCGGCGGAGATTGAGCAGGTTGTCCGCAGCGCCATCACGCATGGCATCAATTTCTTTGACCTCTGCGGAGGGGGAAAGAGCGTCTATGAGCCTTTTGGGCGGGCAATCGCCGGACAGAGGGAAAAGGTGTTTTTCCAGCTCCATTTTGGAGCGGTATATAATGACAAGGGCGAATATGGCTGGTCAAGGAACTTAAAAGAGATACAGGAAACGTTTGCGTGGGAATTGAAAGCGCTTGGAACGGATTATGCAGATTTCGGCTTCCTGCACTGTGTGGATGAGGACAGCGATTTTGATGTCCTGCTGCAGGCAGGCATTCTGGATTATGTAAAGGAAATGAAGGAGCAGGGGAAAGTGCATTATATCGGGTTTTCTTCCCACACGCCTTCTGTTGCGGAGCGTATCCTGGACACTGGGTTTATGGATATGATGATGTTTTCCATCAATCCGGCGTATGACCTGGAGCAGGGGGATGAATATGGGATTGGTTCTGTGTCGGAGAGGGCGAAGCTTTTTCGCCGCTGTGAAATGGAGGGTGTGGGCATTTCTGTTATGAAACCTTTCCATGGCGGCAAGCTGCTGGATGAAAAAACTTCGCCGTTCCATAAGAAAATGACAAGATACCAGTGCATACAGTATGCACTGGACCGTCCCGGTGTGCTGTCGGTGGTTCCCGGTGTCCGCAGCATGGAGGATCTGAACAGGCTGCTTGGTTTTTCGGAAGCTCCTGCGGAGGAAAAGGATTATTCCATCATAGGGGAATTTACCCCTGCATCGGCTATGGGAAACTGTGTTTACTGCAACCACTGTCTGCCATGCCCGGCAGGGATTGATGTGGGGCTGGTAAACAAATATTATGACCTGGCCCTGGCAGGGGATTCCATGGCTGCCAGCCATTATGGAAAACTTTCGGTAAAAGCCGGAGACTGCATTGGCTGCGGGCACTGCGATGGAAGATGCCCTTTCCATACGGCGCAGAGCAGAAAGATGAAAGAAATCGCTGCTTATTTTGAAAAATAATATATGCTATTGCTGGTATCCCGGTTTACCGGGCATCGGCGGAATGGAGGATTTTATGGAGCAATATTTTGGAGAAAACACGCCTAAACTGGGGTTTGGCCTGATGCGCCTGCCCAAGCTGCCTTCCGGCAAGATGGACATGGAGCAGGTGAAACAGATGGTTGACCTGTTTATGGAGGCAGGGCTTACCTATTTTGACACGGCTTATGTCTATGACAGCGGCGATTCCGAGCGGGCGGCAAAAGAGGCGCTTGTGGACCGCTATCCCCGTGAGAGCTTTACCCTGGCGACCAAGCTGTGCGCATGGATGGGGGCGCACAATGAGAAGACGGCAAAGC
>JAMPFR010000154.1 GCA_023664365.1 Acetatifactor muris
AGGCCAAAACCCAGTTTCGGGGTACTTTCTCCAAAATATCGTTCCATCATGTAAACCTCTCCTTTTTATGATCTAGACTGATAAGTCAGCAACTGTCCTAACTATGTACTATTTTCCAAAATACTCAGCGATCTCTTTCATTCTCCTGCTCTGCGCCGTGTGGAAAGGACATCTTCCGTCACAGTGCCCGCAGCCGATACAATCCCCGGCTTTGACACTGAGCTTCCCATAATGGCTGGCGGCCATGGCATCCCCCGCCAGGGCAAGGTCATAATATTTATTCACCAGTCCTACATCGATCCCGACAGGGCAAGGCTGGCAGTGGTTGCAGTAAACGCAGTTACCCAGAGCCGCCGCAGGGGTAAACTCTCCTATGATGGAATAATCCTTTTCCTCTGCAGGCGCTTCCGAAAAACCAACCAGCCTGTTCAGATCCTCCATGCCGCGGACACCGGGAACCACCGACAGCACACCGGGGCGGTCCAACGCATACTGGATGCACTGATACCGCGTCATCTTTGTATGGAACGGCGAGGTTTTTTCATCCAGCAGCTTGCCGCCATGAAACGGCTTCATAACAGAAATGCCCACACCTTCCATTTCACAGCGGCGGAACAGCTCTGCCCTCTCCGAGACAGAACCGATCCCCAGTTCGTCCCCCTGCTCCAGGTCATAGGCCGGATTGATGGAAAACATCATCATATCCATAAGCCCGGTGTCCAGGACCCGCTCCGCAACAGAGGGCGTGTGGGAAGAAAAGCCGATATAATGCACCTTTCCCTGGGACTTCATTTCTTTGATATAATCCAAAATACCTGCCTGCAGGATACCGTCAAAATCCCTGTCCTCGTCCACACAGTGCAGGAATCCGAAATCTGCGTAATCTGTCCCCAGCGCCTTCAGTTCCCAGGAATAAGTTTCCTTTATCTCTTTCAGGTTCCTTGACCAGCCATATTCACCCTTGCTATTATACACCGCGCCAAAATGGAGCTGGAAGAACACCTTTTCCCTCTGTCCGGCGATCGCCTGCCCAAAAGGCTTATAGACATTTTCCCCTCCTGCACACAGATCAAAGAAATTGATACCATGTGCGATAGCGCTGCGGACGACCTGCTCGATCTCCGTAGGGGAACTTTTCTGGATTCCTCCCATTCCCAGTCCAAGAACACTGAATTTTTCCTGTTTTACGCCATGTGGAAAGCTACGATATTCCATTGCTATACCTCCTTGCGTGCTTTGGCACACATATCAATCAGAATTTGAAAGTGATCTTCTTTCAAACTTTATCCTCTACTCTTTTCATAGTCTGCCATATTCATTATTGGCAGTTTCCCCATCTTATTTCTTTGCAGCAGGGGAACCGCCGAACACCCCGGACATCTCCATCTTGTCAAGCTGCCTGTCAATTTCCGCTACTTCTTCTGCCGTCAGCAGGATATCCGCCGCTCCCGCATTTTCCCGGACCCGTTCTATCTTTCTGGAACCCGGTATAGGCACCATGTAAGGCTTTTTGCACATCATCCACGCAAGGGAGATCTGCGCAGGAGTCCCTTGCTTTTCTTCCGCCAGGATCCTGATAAAACTTAAAAGCTTTTCATTGGCATCATAGGCTTCTTCTTTATACTGCGGCATGAAGTTGCGGAAATCTCCTTCTGCGAAAGTTGCCCCTTTCCCAAAAGCATCTGACAGGATGCCGTTTGCCAGCGGGCTGAATGCCACATAGCCAATATTCAGTTCCTCCAGCACCGGGAACAGGCTCTCATGCCAGCGGGCCATCATGGAATAGCGGTTCTGGATGCAGGTCACCGGACATACCCCATGGGCTTTTCTCAGATACTCCTCATCCGTTTCCGAAATTCCCCAATGGGTGATCTTTCCTTCCTGCATCAGTTCCGCCATCACGCCTGCCACTTCCTCCGCAGGAACTTTAGGGTCGATGCGGTGCTGGTAATACAGGTCAACATGATCGGTCCGCAGTTTTTTCAGGCTCCCCTCAATGGATGTCCTGATCGTATCCGGGCGGCTGTCCATGATCAGCCCCTTTGATGAATGATGTACCCCGCACTTTGTTGCAATCATCACCTTGTCACGGACAGGCTGCAGGGCCTCCCCAACGATTTCCTCATTGTATGAAATGCTCCCGTCCTCATAGTTTCCGGTATAGCATTCTGCCGTATCAAAGAATGTATAACCGTCTTCATATGCCTGCCTGATCAGCCTGACTGCCTCATTCCTTTCTACCGCCGGTCCATAGGCGTGGGACAGCCCCATACAGCCCAGCCCCACTGCTGAAACTTCTAAATCTTTTCCTAATATTTTTTTCTGCATTGTTCCAATCCTCTCCTTTCCTGTTACCGTGCTAAAAAGCGGCAGCCTGGCTCTGTCATTTTATTTTCCATCCGGACTGCTGTTTCTCCCTACCCCTTCGCCGCCTCATTCACACAGCGCAGGGCATTCAGGGAACGGGGATACCCGATATACGGCAGGCACTGGGAGACCACTTTGATCAGGAATCCCTTATCGTTGCCGATGTTTATATTCGCCGCCGCATGGGAAGTAAGCTGCGGCTCACAGCCGCCCTGCGCTGAAAGGAAACAAAACGTGATCATTTCTCTCTGTCTGTAATCAAGCCCGCATCTTGTGTAATAATCCCCAAAACAGTTATCCGCAAGCCAGAGATTGATATGGCGGCTCTCCTCCGGTCCCGATTTCCAGAAGTCCCGCATCCCTTCCCCAAAGATATCCACCTGTGCCTGTGTCCCCGCTTCCCGGCGGTTTTCCGTGGTGGTGGTTGCCTGCGGCTCCAGAGGCAGCTTGATCCCCTTTTCCGTCAGCACCTCGTTGGTGATCTTCAAAAACGGGAATACACGCCCAATGCCCAGATAGGCCACTGCCTGATAAACAATCTCCTTTATCTCCACCGGCGTAACGCCAAAATTCAGAGCCGCCGGAACCATGGCACGGAACCCATCCGTCCCCTGGCACCCAAGCAGGGTGGCAAGGATCGCCATGAACCGTGTCCTGTCATCCAGGTCATCCTGGCTTATCACCTCATCAAAGGCAAAATTGCCAAACCGCTCGATAAACTCCGGATCTGTCTCCAGAAATTTGGACTGATACCCCGGAAACATTTTTTCATGATACGCTTTCGATGCTTCTGTAATCGCCATAATCTTTTTACTCCTTTTCTTTTCTATAATAGTTCAGCCATGCCTTCAACGGCGGCACAAACCAATCCCACGGAACCTAACCGGTTCCGAGAAGAATGCCTGCCCAAAGCGAACTTGTTCGCTTGGCATTCTTTAGTGTGAGACTTAGAATTTCTCCGCGAAACAGCTAAGCCTGAGGATCAGGCTTTTGGCTGTTGAGCGGTTAGAAATTCTTCTCACACTTATCTCCTCGCGATTCTTTTCCTTTTATAGGGTTTCCTGTATTTTATTATATTGGCTCCAGCCATCAAAAGCAATTTTGTTTTCTAGGATATTTAATAAGAAAAACTTATATGAAAAAACCGTACCACCAACCATATACAGGTACGGCTTTTCACAGTATTCTGATCAGGAAATAACAGAAAATTTTGATTTCAATATATCAGCAAATTCCTCTAT
>JAMPFR010000155.1 GCA_023664365.1 Acetatifactor muris
ATATGTTCCAGACGACTCTGGGGCTGGGTTATTCTTCCGCTCAGGCGTGGATATACTTTGTGGTGCTGCTGCTGGTGATCGGGTTCTTCATGCTGCTTTACGGTCCCCGGAAAGAGATGATCTACGGAAGCTCAAAGGTGGCCAAACTGGAGATGAAGAGGGCCATGAAGCTGAAGAAGACCCAGGAGAGAAGTCTGAAAAAACTGTACAGGGAAAGTAGAAGGTATCGGGAATGAAAAAAGCAGGAGCAAAAAGATTCGTGAATAAAATGCCTAGACCAAGCAGACAGATTGTTTCCAAAGCGGGAGGAAAGGTATTTCTGTACGCCTTTCTGTGCGTGACAGGTTTTGTTTTTTTGTATCCGCTGCTGAAAATGGTCAGCATGAGCTTTATGAGTTCGGATGACCTGGTGAATCCTCTGGTAAGCTGGATACCCTACAGCTTTGAGACCGCTAATTTCTCCAGAGCCGTACAGGTCCTCGGGTACGGATCCACACTGTGGACCACCATCTATGTCAGCGTGCTTCCGGCGATCCTCCAGACTCTTGTGTGCGCGCTGACCGGTTATGGGATCGCCAGATACCGGTTCCGGGGGAAAAATATCCTGTTCGGGCTGATCCTGGCCACCTTTATCATCCCTACCCAGATCACCATGATCCCGCAGTTCCTGATGTATAAGAATCTGAATATACTCTACAGCCTGAAAGCCTATCTGCTGCCTGCACTCTTTGGACAGGGAATGAAAAGTTCCATCTTTGTGCTGATCTTTGTCCTCTTCTTCCAGCAGATGCCGGTATCTCTGACAGAGGCTGCCGAGATAGACGGCGCGAACCAGACGGTTATTTTTACAAGGATTGCCATCCCCGTGGCAAAGCCGGGATTTCTGATCAGTTTTCTGCTGTCGGTGGTGTGGTACTGGAATGAAACCTATCTGGGGTCTCTGTATTTTGGCTCCAGCATCAAGACCCTTCCCATGAAGCTGGAGAGCTTTGTGGATACCTTTAACAAGATGGTCAGCGCTTCCGAGGCGGAGGCCGGCGTGACGGCCAATGAGGCGGTGCAGATGGCGGGAACCTTCCTGATCATGCTGCCTCTCCTGATCTTGTACTTCTGTGCCCAGAAGCAATTCATAGAAGGCATCGAAAAGACCGGTATTACAGGAGAGTAAAGAAAGGATGAGTTGAGAAAAGGGCGCTGGAGAGAGGAGACGGAACTTAAAACAGTCTCCGAACGGAAGCGCCCGGAAGAGATTCCCGGATGCTTACTTGCAGATGGGAATCTCTTCCAGAGAAAAGGGCGCTGGAGAGAGGAGACGGAACTTATAATATGAAAAAAGCGGAAATACAGGTGAGGAACGGTCAGGTTCTGATCGACGGAAAGCCCCGGATCATCATTGCGGGAGAGGTGCATTATTATCGGCTGGAAAGGGAGGAATGGCAGGACCGTCTTTCCAAACTGAAGGCTGCGGGGATGAATGCAGTAGCGTCTTATATTCCCTGGCTGTGTCATGAGGAGGAAGAAGGAGTCTTTGACTTCGGCCAGGAACGGGAGAATCTGGATATAGAGGCCTTTATTGAACTATGCGCGGAAAAGGATCTGTATTTTATCGCCAGGCCGGGTCCCTTTATCATGGCGGAGATGAAGAATGAGGGGATCCCTTACTGGGTGGCGGAGAGATTTCCGGAGCTGGTCCCCACGGGATGGGAACACCGGAAAACGCCGACCAAGACCCTGGATTATCTGGCTCCGGATTTTCTGCATTGTGTAGACAAATGGTATGAGCATATCATGCCCATACTGGAAAGACATCTGATCCACAAGGGCGGGAATGTGATCGCCTGCCAGCTGGACAATGAGATCGGGATGCTCTCCTGGGTATCCAATACCCCCGATTTGACGGATGTGACAATAGCGGACTTTGAGCGCTGGCTGGAGAGGAGGCTTGGAAAGGAAGAAGCAGGGAAGCGGTATCCCTTTGGCAGGGAACTGCCGGGGGCCAGGAGAAAAGCCTATGAGTGTCCCCGGGACGATTATGCCATGCGGCTTCACCGGGATCTGGGATGGTATATGCGGGAGCGTTATGCCCGGTATGCGGATACTCTGAAACGGATGGCGCAAAAATACGGCGTCAGGGGGATTCCTTTCCTGATCAATATCCATGGAACGGGAGGGGGCAGAGGGTATACCTTCCCCATAGGGATCAGCCAGCTGATGGAAGCTTACGGACAGTCGGAGGATTTCTGGGCAGGTTCGGATATTTATCTGTCGGGGCTGCGGCTGCAGAATATGCAGGATCTGTACCTGATCCACTGTTATATGGAGGCGGTGAACAGGCGGAATATGCCCTTGGCCAGCTTTGAATTCCAGAGCGGCGAAGCGGATTACGATGAGAGCGGGAACGGGAGGCTGGATGTCACGGATGCGGATTTCACCGCCCGGATGTGCTTTGCCCAGGGGAACCGCCTGATCAATCATTACCTGTTTACCGGAGGCAGAAATATGCTGCTGAAGAAGCCCAGGAAGGACGGCAACAACCGGATTGCCATCACGGGGGAGCGGCACGGCTTTACCGCGCCGGTGAATCCGGAGGGAAAGCTCAGCTATACCTATGCCGGGATTGCGGAAAGTACAAAAGTGATCTTGGGCAATGAGGAAGGGCTGGCTTCCATGCGGGAAGAGCGGGACAATGTGACGGTGGGCTTTATCCCGGATTATTTTATGACGGAATACTGTTATCCCGGTTCCGCCGGAGAGAAAAAAATGGTGGAGCATCTCGCCAGATACCGGACCGGAAGCGGATGGGAAACCTTTGCAAAAATGCTCCTGCTGGACCATTATGCGTTCGGCGGCGTGAATCTCCAGGAGGACGGAAGCTGGATGCAGGCGGACGGGGTCCTCTTCCTGCTGTCCGCGGATTATATGGCGGAAGCGGTGCAGGAGAGGCTTGCGCGGTTTGTGGAAAACGGAGGAAGGCTGCTTTTGTACGGCCGGATGCCTGTCATGGACATGGAGGGAAATCCCTGCCTGCTTTTGTCGGAGAGACTGGGGATCCGTGTGGTGGATGAACTGAACGAAGAGAGACTTCCGTGCTTAAGTGTCAGGCCGGAAGGTATCTGGAAGGAGTACGCGGAGGTTCGGACAGGGGAGGCCGAAATCTTCGAGGCGGAAGGCGGGGAAGTATTCCTGCGCACCGTGGCGGCGGGAGGCGCCTGCGGACTTGCAGTGAAAATTGGAAAGAGCACGGACGTTGGAAAAAATTCAGTTCCCGAAGAAAATTCAGCCACTGGAGAATATTCAGCTGCCGGAGAGGAATCCGCTTCAGGAAAGAGTCCGGCCGGCAGAAAGGGTACGCTTTCCAAAGAAAGCGTACCTGCCATAGAAAACGAACCCGCCATAGAAGACAGAACTACAATAGAAGATGCGTCCGTAATGGATGACATGCCTGGCAAAGCCGGCATGGCTGCCATTATCGGTACCCACTATGTGGGAAACCGCAGGGCGGTCAGGCAGCTGATGGAGTATCTGGGAGCCGGCTGCAGACTTGCGGATGACTGCGAATACGGCGGGATTTTCCTGGACGTGAACAGGAATGACAGG
>JAMPFR010000156.1 GCA_023664365.1 Acetatifactor muris
AGAACACGGGAAGCCGCCCCGGCAGGGAAGTGGTGCAGCTTTACGGCACGGTTCCTTTTGGCGGCGGGGCGGAGTACCAGAGGCTCCTTGCCTTTGCAAAGACAAAGGAGCTGGAACCGGGAGAAGCGGTTACAGTGGAGCTGCGGTTTGGACTGCGGGATCTGGCTGTCTATGAGGAGAAGGAGGCGGCCTATGTGCTGCGGGCGGGGGAGTACATCCTCCGGCTGGGCAACGCTTCCCACCGGACAAGGCCCGTGGCCGTGCTGACGCTGGCGGAAGACGTGACGGTTGAAAGATGTACCAATATCTGCCAGGTACGGCACAGGGTGGAGGAGATTGTTCCGCCCGGGAGGAGAGAAGAGGATGTAAAAGGACAGGGGAATATCCCGGTCATCCCCATCCCCGCGGACGAGATAAAAACCGTTGTCCACGAGTACCCGAAGCCGCCGGTATTTACGGAGAAAGACAAGGAGACCGGGGGCGGGCGAAAGAGCGTCCGGGATAAGGTAGAATCCCTTACCCTGCGCCAGCTTGCCACTTTGGTCTGCGGCGGATATACCAAAGGAAAGCGGATCGTCAATGCCCTGGGAGCCAGCGGCTCCACCACAGGGGAATTATATGAGGAATGCGGGATTCCCAATGCAATCTGCTCCGATGGGCCTGCGGGGTTAAACCTGACCTCCCAGATTGTGGAAATGCCGGACGGCAGCGTGAAAGCGGCCAGAGTACCGGAGAATCTGGAGGCATATAAGCGTTACCTGTTTGGATTTGCAAAGGTTGCGCTGGCTTCCCAGATGGCGGAGCCGGGCGAGGGAACCCTCCGTTATCAGTACGCCACGGCTTGGCCCTGCAGCCAGCTGTTGGCACAGTCCTTTGACACGGAGCTGCTGGAGGAGATCGGGGACGCCGTGGGCAGGGAGATGGAGGAATACGGCATCACCGTATGGCTGGCTCCGGGTATGAATATCCACCGGAATCCTCTCTGCGGCAGAACTTTTGAATATTATTCGGAGGATCCTCTTGTATCCGGCAAGATGGCGGCGGCCATAGTCAGGGGCGTCCAGTCCCATGAAGGGAAGGGCATGAGCGTCAAGCATTTCGCGGCGAATAACTGCGAGCTGGAGCGGAACAGCTCCTCCTCCAATGTGAACGAGCGGGCGCTGCGGGAAATCTATCTCAGGGGCTTTGAGATCGCGGTGAAGGAGTCGAAGCCCATGACGGTGATGGCGTCCTACAATATGGTGAACGGTGTCTATGCCACCAACAGTTATGACCTGCTGGTAAAGGTGCTGCGGAACG
The DNA here is from genome assembly GCA_023664365.1 of Acetatifactor muris. Taxonomy (GTDB): domain Bacteria; phylum Bacillota; class Clostridia; order Lachnospirales; family Lachnospiraceae; genus Acetatifactor; species Acetatifactor muris_B. The sequence continues at coordinate 1,300 of JAMPFR010000156.1, forward strand.
AATGGGGCTTCGAGGGGCTGGTCATGAGCGACTGGGATTCCCTGAAAGCGGACAGGGAGGACTGCCTGAAGGCAGTGACAGGCGATATCACAAAAGCCCATCAGGCTCAGTGCGATCTGATTATGCCGGGTCGTCCTGATCAGATCGAGGCGCTGGTTCAGGCGGTGGAGCAGGCCAGAGTGGATGTGGAGGATCTGAAGCGGAGCGCAGGACGCATTCTGAATATGGTTCGGAAGAACACATTCATGGAATGTGAATGATGGAAGAAACTTATACAAGTCTCTGCATAGCAGGGAATTGCGGGTTGCCCTGCAAGTGAAATCGTTAAGCAGTATAAATTATCTCTTCCTCCCTGCATTGGATGCCTGATTATGCGGCTCGTTCTGGAAGGAAATTGTAAAATCTTATCGTCAATATGAGACCAACATACGAATAATGCAGGGAGAACGCCACAGGGAAAAGGAGAAGGATGATTATGTATTACAATGTTGATATGCGGATTGACCAGATCATGGGAAACGAGCAGGCAGCAGATGTCTTTGATCAATTCTTGCCGGGAATGCGGGGCAGGATAGAAGGCCAGCCTGCGATCAAAGGGATGTCTGTCCGTAAGCTGGCGGAGTATGCAAAGGGGGCTATCCCGGAGAGCGTACTGGATATTCTGAATGCAGAGCTGGGGAAGATTTCTCTGGAAGAAAGCGGGGAGGATGTTTTGGAGAGGGCGGAAGCCCTGAGAAATTCTCCCCTGACCGAAGCGGCAAAGGAGCAGGTCATGCAGCCCGCACAGACGGCTATCTATCCGGGCAGAGTCTGGAGGGATACCGATGGAAGACGGATTCAGGCTCATGCCGGAGGGCTGTTTTATGAGGACGGAACTTATTATTGGTATGGGGAGAACAAGGAGCGCACAGACGGCGTGTGCAGCATTTGGACATGGGGCATCCGTGCCTATGTATCAAAAGATTTATATAACTGGGAGGATAAGGGACTGATCATCGAGCCTGACCTGACGAACCCGAAATCCAATCGGTACCCCGCTGCCCGCGTGGACCGTCCCCATATCATGAAATGCGGGAAGACAGGGAAGTATGTGTGCTGGATTAAGCTTTCAGGGGATGAAGCCTGCTTTTTGGTACTGCAGGCGGATGCTTTTATGGGGCCTTATGAGGTAGTGGCGGAAAACTATCGTCCCTTTGGGATGAAGGTGGGGGATTTCGATATGATCCAGGATGAGACAGGGAAAGCGTACCTGTTCATGGACGCTGATCATGTGGGAATCATTGGTATGGAACTGTCTGAGGATCTTCTGACAGTGGTAAGGGAGATATCCAGGCAGTACGAGGGCCTGCATGCGCCCTTCTGCCGGGAGGGTGTCACGCTGTTTGAGCGGATGGGGAAGAAGTATATGCTCACCAGTGGCATGAGCGGCTATATTCCCAACAAGAGTGATTCCGCTGTTTCGGAGAGCTGGGAACAGCCCTTCGTCAGTATGGGCAACCCCCATGTGGCGGATGATACCAACGCCTCCTTTAACAGCCAGATTTCCCAGGTGTTCAAGGTGCCGGGAAAGAGGGATTTGTATATCTCCATTGCGGATCGCTGGGTTCCGGGTTATCCGGTGAACGCTGGGCGGGCGGATATGATCGAGCGGGCGATTGCGTCCCACTATGAACCGGAAAAATACCAGGTAAGCCCGGAGGAGAAAAAGGCTCTGATGAACAGCCCTATGCTGGAGAGCGCCAACACTTCAGCGGCGGATTATGTCTGGCTGCCCCTTGCCTTTGAGGGGGATAGAGTCTGTATCAGATGGCAGGATGAGTGGAGACTTGAAGATTATGAATGAAGCTATTCCGGCATAATACAGAGCGGCGCACGACAGAATACGGGATTGCTTTCCAGGCGGGAAATATCGAAAACAGATATTTCCCGCTGTTTTTATTCTATAGGAAACTTCGTCGTAGCAAGGGAAGAATGCGAAGCATTCTTCTAAGTGCCGCTGTGCGGCACTTTTTTATGCACAGGCCCGTGCAGATAAGAGAAAATTGTTGATTTAATAAAACAGAAACAAAACTTGAAAGTTTTGCAAACATTTATGTTGTACAATACGATCAACAAGTGAGAAATCACAAAACAAAACCCACTGTAAAATTTGGAGGTGCATTTCAATGAAGAAGAAAAACTTTGTAACCCTGATCATGAGTACCGTCGGAGGTATCCTGTTCGCCC
>JAMPFR010000157.1 GCA_023664365.1 Acetatifactor muris
CGCTCTCCCGCCTGCTGGCCGGAAAGACCGTATTGGTGATCGCCCACCGGATGCGTACTGTGGAGGCAGCCGATAAAATCATCGTTCTGGCGGATGGCCGGGTGGCGGAAGAGGGGACGCCGGCAGAACTGATGGACAAAAACGGCCTTTACCGCCGCATGGTGGAGCTGCAGCGGCAAAGCGCCGGGTGGCGGTTAAACTCATGAACGCATTTAGCTGCCGCTTTTTGATCCTCTTTGCGTGCTTGCCAATTTGACATTTGCCGGGTATAATTGCAGAGAAGATTGACTGAAAAGCGCTTGGCTATATGGAGAGGAGTTACAATGGAGTATTTCTGGTATATTGTTGCGGCGTTGGGAGCGGGGATCGGCACCGGGCTGGCAGGGCTTTCCGCCGCCACGGTGATGGTTCCGATACTGATCGTGCTGTGCCCTTCCTTTGCGGGGGAGACGGGGGCTTATCATGCCACAGCCATCGCCCTGGCTTCCGATATCCTGGGCTCCGCCGTCACTACCACCATTTATATCCGGCATAAAAATATTGACTTAAAAAGGGGTTGGATCATGCTGTCCTGTATCGTAGGGATGTGCATCGCAGGCAGCTTTGCCGCGTGGTCTGCCGGAAATGTGGTATTGGGAAGCTTTTCCCTGTTTCTGACCTTTTTTATCGGCATTCGTTTCCTGCTCAAACCGGACACCCAGAGGAAGCAAACGGTGGAAAAGGGGGCAGGGCTTGACCGGAAAGGGATTATCATTTCCCTGTTTTTCGGACTGACTATCGGTTTTGGAACGGGGTTCGTGGGTTCCGGCGGCGGTATGATGATGCTGGTGGTATTTACAGCCTTTTTGGGAATGGATCGGAAGTCGGCTGTGGGCACCAGTACCCTGATTATGACATTTACCGCTTTGATTGCCTCTGTCAGTCATATTGCCATTGATCCGACGATTGCGCTGGAGCGGTGGGACGTACTTCTGATCTGCATTGTGACTGCGACGGCTGCGTCTATTGTTTCAGCCCGGTTTGCAAATAAGGTGAATAACCGCGCGGCAGGGCTGGCCACAGGGGGGATCCTGACGGCGCTGGGAGCGGCCATGCTGCTCTTGAATTACCGGGAGCAGATCAGCCGTTTTATTCCTGCATATGCCGTTTTGCTTATGATTGTCTTTTATGGAGTGTATTTTATAAAGCTTTTTCACCAGCGCAAACAAGGGATACAAACGGATCTGCTTGGAAAGGGAAAGACAGGGTTTATAAAATTTATTGAGATCACCTTGAAAATTGTGACATATATTGTTCCTGCCGTTGAAGTGATCAGTATTTTTGTAAATACACATTTTGATTTGACGTGGCTGCGGATTACAGGTGCGGTTTTAGGAGGCCTGGGGGTTGGAGTGTTTGTTATATCCGTAATTACAATGCGCGACAGCTGGCGTGCAGGCGTACCAAAAGATGAAAAGACGGAGCTTGTCACATCGGGCATTTATGCATATAGCCGCAATCCCGCATTCCTGGGATTTGATCTCATATATATCGGTGAACTATTGATGTTTTTTAATTGGTACTTACTGGTGATTACCTCATTGGCGGTTATTATGCTGCATTTACAGATCGTTAATGTGGAAGAAGATTTTTTGATTACGGCTTTTGGCGATGAGTATTTGGCGTACAGGAAGAAAGTATGCAGATATATCGGCAGAAAGAGTTAGGAAAATCCTCCTGAAATTTCTTGAATCGTTAACAATACAATGCCTGAGGATTATGCGGCAAAAACGGTTTTACGGGCATTATGCCTGCCACGTTTGCTCTGCCTCTCCATTCAAAAGTTGTTTATAACTTAAATCCATTCCGATTGCCCCAAGCGGTGCAGTGATTAAAATAGATAGGACCGCAACGGAAAGGACAAGGTTTCCGCAGGGGAGCCCAAGGGACAGCGGGACAGAACCGATTGCCGCCTGTACGGTGGCCTTTGGCAGGTATGCAATAATACAGTACAGCCTTTCTTTTCCGTTTAGCTGTGTACCAAGCATACAGAAATAGACCCCGACAGAGCGAAATATCAGCCCGATTCCAATCATTAAGACAGCACCGATCCCGGCTTCGAGAGTATAGCGGATATCCACTGCGGCGCCCACCATGACAAACAGGATAACCTCCGCTGCAATCCAAAGTTTCCCGTATTTTTCCTGTAGCCGCTTTGTAACTTCCGGCACACTTTTCATTGCAATCACAAGAGCCATGCTCATAATGGCAAGCAGACCGGAAACAGAGATAATGCCGGAAAGCCAGTCTTCAACGGCAAGCAGCATGAATGCCATGCCAAGTACGATAATTACTTTCATGCTGTTCCGTACAAGATGCTGGCGGGAATAATTCGATTCAAAAAACCATGATAAGAACACCCCGGCAACTACACCAAGAAGCAGCCCAAGAACAACGGAAACAGGAATGCTGACAAAATCCATAATCCGCGCTGTCCCTCCCTGCGCCATACTGACAAATGTGCTAAACAGTACAATAACGAATACATCATCCAGGGAAGCACCTGCAAGGATCATCTGTGGTATTCCTCTATTTGTTCCGTATCCGTGTTCTATCAGTTCAACCATACGGGGAACTACAATGGCGGGAGATACTGCCCCAAGGACGGCTCCGATAATCGCCGCTTCAATCCGGTTCACGCCCAATATCAAAGGCGCGAGGAGAACAAAGGCAGCAATTTCAAAAACAGCAGGCAGGAATGACATTAAGATTGCCGGACGCCCGACCTTTTTCAGATCTTTAATGTTAAGGGACAATCCTGCCTTGATTAGTATAATGACAAGCGCCATCTGCCTTAATTCGGCAGAGATATTCAGGATAGAGCCGTCGAACAGGTCAAGAACATAAGGTCCAAGCACAATTCCCGTTATCAGCATACCGATAATACGCGGCAGCTTTATTCTCTGGCAGACAGCCGCCAAAGACAGCCCAACTAAGAAAATCAACGCAAGTGACGTCAGCATAAATAATCCTCCTTATAGACGCAAAAAACTGATGTTTTCTGCGGTAAATTAATCGCAGAAGTCATCAGCTTATAATAAGCGGTTTAGGTTGCCCATGGGAGAACTTCATTCCCAAAACAAAGTATATCGTTTTGTCTAATCATTGTCAATAATCTTTTACATAAATTGCAGATGGCTTAATCGTTTGGACTGTGCTTTTCCTTTCCGCTTTTTTACATCTGATTTACCATGACCCGGATGACAGCAGGCGGGTTCCTGAATTTTATGAAGGGGCTGCCGCTTTACCTGTGCATATTTCTATCAGATGGCGCCGGCAGCGGACAGGGAAATTTGTTGTTGCATAGTATTTTAAAATATGTTACTTTATTTTTAATTGAATACGGAAAGACAGCAGGTGTCAGATAAGTCCCTCCGGGGGCTGGGATTTGGTGAAAAGGGAAACAGGTGAGAATCCTGTACGAACTCGT
>JAMPFR010000158.1 GCA_023664365.1 Acetatifactor muris
GGATGAATCATGAGACGGGAACGGGATTTTTATTCCTGAATAATCATCAGAGGAAACGGAATATGGAGCCTCATGAAGATTTCTCCGTGGAAATGATGACGGAGAAGGGGAGCCTGACCATTCCGCATTTGTATCTGAAAACAGGAGAGTGCTGTGTGATTCCCTTCGGTCTGCAGGTGGGAGACAAGAAGCTGCAATGGACCAACGCAAATCTTCTGTGCAGGATTGGTGAACGTGCCTTTTTTTACACGGATCTGGAAAACCCGTTTTTTAAATGGGAAAATGGAGAAGGAAATATTGTCGTGCTCACTACAGAGGAAGCAAACCGCACCTTTAGAATCAGGGACGCATTGTATGTGGCAGAGCATGGAGACACTTGCCTGATAGAGCAGGATGGGTTAAAATATCTTATAATGAAAGCAGTGCAGGAGAAGATAAAGGTCTACCGGGAGACAGGGGAGCCGCAATACCTGACAGTGCAGCCGCCAGAGGTGGTAAAGCCCGGGGCGGAAAGCGCGCTTTTACGGGAAGAAATGGATACGGACGGCGCGGTGATTTATCGGGAATACAGCTTGAAAATCAGCGGATTTGCGGAAAATATGGCACATCAGCTGTATGTTTCCGCAGATTATCTGGGAGATCGGGCGGAGGTGTACCTAAACGGCAGGCTGGTGGACGACTGGTTTACCAATGGGGAGCGGTGGCATTTTGCCTTGCGGCGTTTCGGATATCCGGAGGAGCTGACGATTCGTATTTATGCCAGCGACAGCCCCCTTCCCTGCAGCTATGGATCGGAGGTATACTACGATTTGCCGGTGGAAGCGGGATGTGAGTTGCGGGATGTGGAACTATTGCCGGAATACCGAGTGAAAGTGGACAGATGAACGGCTCAAGATGGCATCATGGGTAAATGCACAGTACGGCCGCTGCCCGCGCAAAAGAGGTATGGAGGGGTGTCAATATGAAGCAGGAAGAGATAGCGAGACAGCTGGGATTGTCGAAGAGTACTGTTTCCAGGGCTTTGTCCGGGAAGGGGAGAATCGGCGGAGAGACCAGAATCCGAATCCAGAATTTTATCAGGGACCAGGATCTGAAACAGGAAGAGAGCAAAAAGGAAGATGTGCAGACAAAGAATCTGGGGGTGGTATTTCCCAGTGATATTTATATGTATGGGCATCCTTATTTCCAGGAATGCCTGCTGGGAATCTATGAGACCGCTTCGCTTCTGGATTACAATATTATGATTGCGGTGGCTACGGCGCAGGACATTTCAGGAATCCGTAAGATGGTGGAGCAGAAGAAGGTGGATGGTATTTTCCTGACAAGGAGCCTGGAGGATGACCGGGCTCTGCAATATCTGCTGGAAGCCGGATGTCCGGTGGGACTGACCGGTCTGTGTGAGTATCCGGAGGTGATTCAGGTGGACATAAATAATGAGAGGGCAGCGGAAAGTCTGCTCTCTCTGCTGATTGGGAAAGGATTCCGACGGTTCGCCCTGGTGGTGGATAATCTGTCCTTCCAAGTGAACAGAAGCCGGTATAACGGATTTAACAATGCCATATTGAAGAACGGACTGCAGAGGGATAAGCAGGAGATTTATATCGGGAAATTCCAGAAGGAACTGTGTGATTCTGTGATTCAGGACATGATGGCCAAAAGGGTGGAATGTGTGGTCTGTGGAGATGATATTCTGTGCAGCCGGATGTTCTCCAGAATACAGGCTATGGGATACCGCATTCCCAGAGACATTGCTGTCGCATCATTGTATAACAGCAGTCTGCTGGACAGTTTCCTGCCCCTGGTCACTGCGGTAAATTCTTCTGCCAGGACAGTGGGAAATGTTATCGGAAAACAGATGATTCAGTCTCTCCAGGGGAAAGAATACCAGAAAAAAATCATGGTGGATTATGAGATTCTGATGCGCAAGTCTACAGAGAAGTAGGAGGGTACTTTTTATGTTTTATAAAGGAATGGATATTTCCTTTCTGCCTCAGTGTGAAGAGGAGGGAATGCAGACGAAGGATATGGACGGGACAGTGATGGATCCCTTTGAACTGGTGGAGAAGTACGGTGTGAACGCCATTCGCCTGCGCATCTGGCATACGCCGGAGAATATAGAGCGCTCCGGAGGCTATTGCAATCTGGAGCATACCATTGCCATGGCGAAGCGGATTAAGGCTCATAGAATGGCCTTTATGCTGGATTTCCATTATTCGGATTTCTGGGCGGATCCCGGGAATCAGAGGAAGCCGAAGGCCTGGGAGAACTTAAGCTTTGAAGAGCTGCAGGCAGCCGTTTTTGCGTATACGCAGGATACGCTGTCAGCGCTGAAAGCCCGGGATGTGATGCCGGATATTGTACAGATCGGAAATGAAATCAGGAGCGGTCTGCTGTTCCCGGAAGGAGAGTTGCCGAATTATGAACAGATGGTAAAGCTGATCAATGCGGGAATCGACGGGGCGAGAGCCGTGGAGGATCCGGACATGAAGATTATGATTCATCTGGATCAGGGTGGCAGATATTTCTATCTGAAAGAATGGTTTGAAAAGTCCTTTCAGAAGGGGCTGAAGGATTTTGATTTGATTGGGTTGTCTTATTATCCTTTCTGGCACGGCACCTATACGGATTTGAAGGAAACCATGGAGCATCTGATTCAGGATTATCACAGGCCTGTTATGATTGTGGAGACGGCTCACGCCTGGAGAAAGTGCGAGGGCGGTTTTATTGATGATATTCAGGAGAAAATCGCTGGCTTTCCTGCCACCCCCAAAGGCCAGCGGCAGGTGCTGGAGCTGGTTACCAGTATTCTGGCGTCGCTTCCGGAGCATATGGGACAGGGCATTTTCTATTGGGAGCCCCTATGCACTCCGAAGGCCGGCGGAGGCGGCTGGGCCAGCAATATGGGACTTTTGGACGAGGACGGAAGGGTATTGGAAGGGATGAAAGCCTTTACCTTTGACACGGATCATGTGGAGAAGGATAAATGGGTGAAGGTCTATGAACCTCAGACAGTGACAGCACAGGCAGATCAGAGAGTGACTCTGCCGACAGAGGTATCAGTCCTGATGGCAGACGGAAGCATTATAAAAGAGAAAGTGACCTGGGAGGAGGGAGAGATTGTCTCTTGCAGAGAGGTGGGAAATCGTATACTGCGGGGATATGTGGGTGTGGTCCGGTATCCGATACAGATGGAAATCCGCACGGAAAGGGCTTTAGAGGCAGGCGCAAATCTGATAGAAGACCCCAACTGGAACGAGGGCATGGCCAGATGGCAGGCGGAAAGCAGCGGAGAGGAAGTGATTGCCCAGCTGTTCCCGGAATTTGTGGATCCTTATCCGGCGCCGCCCCTGAATGCACTGCGGGTGGAATGCGCGAGACATTTTTCCTTCCGGATCAGCCAGCAGGTGAATGTGGCAGAGGCGGGGCGCTATTGTCTTCCGGGGGAAGTGCAGGGAACGG
>JAMPFR010000159.1 GCA_023664365.1 Acetatifactor muris
TACAAAATCCTCCTTTGCTTCCCACACTGGAACAGTCAGTCACACGCAAATACGCCGTAGGCTTGTTAAGTTCATTCCCCTCCTTATTTCTCCCGGATTTCACTGCCACCGCATCATCTCCTGTATAGAAGAAGCAATGAAAGATATTTACGTTAGTGCTGGAATCCGGGTCTATCCCATCCCCATTCAGAATGCAGATATCATCAGCGGCGCCGGTTTTTCCCGTCCCCTTGCTCACCACATGGACATGGTCAAATGTAACCTGATCACAATAGATGGCATGTATCGTCCATCCGGGCGCATAGCAGACCATCAGGTCTTTGACACATACCTTTCTGCAGTTCTGCAAAAGAATCGTACTTCCCCGTCTTGTGGGATCGCTCTGCGTGGAAAAGGGCACCGGCATTCCGCCTCTCTTATCATGATGATTCGGGCCTTCATTGTAAGCCAGCTTAAAGCCGTTTCCGTTAATCATTCCGCTCCCGCAGATAATCAGGTTTTCCAAATTATAAGATCCCATCTTGCCGGATCTGCCTTCCTCATAAACGCCGGCATTCAGCAGGCTCGCATGTACTTTATGATTTTCACGCAGTTTCTCTGAGGAATTTTCCCACTCCTGTGCATTTTGTTCCCACTTACGCCAGCCTTCCCAACGACTGACAATCAGCGGATAATCTTTGGGGTCGGTGCTTCCCAGCAAAATACCGTCTACCTGAAAAGTCATATTGCCATGAAGGAACAATGCACCGGAAAAGAAGAGATATCCCGCGGGTAAAAGCACTGTCCCGCCCTCCGGGCAGGCATCAATCGCAGACTGGATGGCAAGGGTATCCGCCACAAGGCCATTTCCTGCCGCACAGAAAGGGGGCTTCGTCACATCCAGCACAGCCTTGCAGGAAGCCCTTGTGCGGGCAGATACTTCGCGCCGCGCCATCTCATTTCCTGCTCTTCCCACTGCTGCTACCTGGAAGAGATACTCCGTATCCGGCAAAAGACCCCTGAATGTGTATCCCAGCGTGGATGTCCTTACTGCTTTATTTTTTTCTGCTTCACAGCCCTGTCGTTTACAGCAGATTACATAATGGTCAAATCCTCCACAGGCCGGCAATGCCGCCCTGTTCCACAAAAGCGTCATGCTCTCCCCTGTAATGGTTTCTTCTGGTATATGGAGGAAGCGCAGGCTGTTTTCCCCTTTTGTTTCTTCCGGCACCTTCACCAGGCTCGTTCCATAGACTGCTTTTGCCAAAATCGCGTCCAGCTTTCTCTTTTGATGTTCCTCCCGCTCCAGACATCTCACCCTGGCCAGTTCCTCCAACTCACGCTGCTCTTCCTCTGAAAGTCCATGACCTGCCACACAATAGATTGTCACGATACCGGGCCGATATGCCTTCAAGATACCATTCTGATCCACAGTCAGGCACTCTCTGCTTGAGCTGAGCCAGAATAAGTTATCTTTGTTGACGCTGTCAGAATCACAAAGCATGTTCCTTTTTAATTCCGCATTCATTTTACGGATTTCTTCTATTTGTATGATGAGATTTTGTTCCAGCAGGATCTGTTTTACTGAAAGAGGGCTTTCTGACACATAAATCATGCAACTGGCTTCCTGCCCTGCGCCGGAGACGACAATCCTTGCTCTGCCAGGATTCTTTCCCTGTAAAACAATACCTTCCGCGCCAAAAGCATTTTTCTCACATTCCACGATTTCCACCGGATTATCCGGAATATTTCCCTCTGTCTGCTCCACATCCCATTGATATCGGATATTGGATGCTGCCGGATCTCCCAGCGCATATAATTCTGCTTTCTCCCCTTTTTTTATCCAGAGATTACTATGATTTAAGAAAATTTTCCTCGGAATTCTCTGGCGTTCCTGAATGGAAAACCGTATCTTATGAAACTTCCCGCCCTGTATTGCTGTCCCGTAAATCTCCACGATTCCTGACGAACTGGCAGTCACTTTCCCGTTTTCATCCACAAAAGCCCTATAGGGATTGGAGGAACACCAAGCAATTCTTCCCGGACGGTTTTTCCAGACAGCCTCCAAACAGGCACTCTGCCCTACTGTCAGTTTATACTCTAAGCTGTCCCTGCCGCCATCCGAACATTCCTTTATAAACGGTTTCCCCTGTGTTATTTTGACATCAATTCCCTCAAAACCGTTTCCTGTACCCGCTTCAGTTCCCTCAGCATTGTCGTTATTTCTGCCTCTGACCCGTACGATACATGTCGTATGTCTCCCTATGTCATTGGAGATAACTTCAATGACACCTTCTCCTTCCGAAAGCGCTTTGATACCGCCATCTTGGCTAACTTCCACAATTTCACCAGACAAGCTTTTCCAACGCACGCTTCTGTCCATTGCCCCGTTTCCCAACACATCCTCCGGATATATAAACGGAACCAAACAGGTGCTTTCCCCTGCTTTCAACTCTAATTCTTCTGTGTTTATCCAGATTCTCTGTACTGTACTTCTGGTAATATTATCAATTACGACAATCTCACACACATCTTCCGTTCCGTCCGATAAAAGCGCGCGCACTTTTGTTCTTCCTGTTGTCCTAGCTCTTACGAGCCCCTTTTCTACTACAGCAACTTCTGGACTCTCTACTATCCACTCAACTGTTTCCGCCGTTCTGCCCTTCGCATCCCGCATTTGAAGTTGCACGGTACTGCCACATTTCTCCCAGTCATCAAATGTAATCTTATTGGCATTACCCACCACCAAAGGATAGTTATGATAATTCAGAAAGTAATTCTCCTGTTCCATAAAAAATCCCTCCTGTTTTTCTTTCATTGTAAAAGCACAGAAGGGATCTTTCAATTTTAAATATGAAAGAAACTTTCAAAAATTAAGTTTTACTGCCCAAAATAAAATAGATTGATATATCCCAGGCACATCAGGCTTGCTGCTGCCTGATAACTTCGTTTGCCGGTATTGCAATACAAAATATAAATGGCGTGTTTATCCGGAATGACCTGCAGCGCCGCAGCATGTATCTCTGTGTAGGGAATATTTACAGCCTGCTCAAAATGCTGTTTTGCATATTCTTCTCTGCTCCGTACATCTACCCATACCGCACCTTCTCTGACCATCTCTTCCGCTTGGGCAATATTCACTTTTTTGACGTCTATTGCCTGATACTGCGGGCTGCGGTCCTCTATCTTGAACGCCTGCTCCGCTTCTATCACGAACACTTTACAGCCATGCGGCTCCACTTCAAACAAAAGATCACAGTCTGTTTTTACGTCCACATGATCCAAAACATCCCTGATTGTTTTTATCTTGTCCGATAAGCCGATCTCCTCCGGCGCTGTTTTCATTTCAAGCTTCTGATTGCTCCTGTTTAAAAAAGCTACCGCTTTTTTGTTTGAGTTCTCCCTGCACAAGTCTTTAATCCATAT
>JAMPFR010000015.1 GCA_023664365.1 Acetatifactor muris
TAGCATCGGTGGATCGTTGTGCCTGTGTTCCTTGGCGTGGGTGTGAAAAGTAACTGAGAGTTCAACCCACTCTAACATCCCAAGAAGTTATGCCGCGCCTGCAGAATATAATTTCTGAAAAATTCCCGAATTTTCCATCAGTTCCTGAAAAGTACCCTGTTCCACAATCCTCCCATCATCCATTACAAATATCTTGTCGTATTTCTGCAATACATTAGAATACAACTTATGTGTTACAGCAATACTGGTTACATTTTTCAGTTCTAAAAGGCTTTCCTCGATTTCCCGCGCACACTCATTATCTAAAGAAGAGGTGGCCTCATCAAGCAAAAGAACGCTTTTGTTATGCAGCAGCGCTCTGGCGATAGCAATACGCTGCTTTTCTCCTCCAGAGAAACGTGATCCGTTTTCTTCAACCTTTGTATCAAGTCCTTCTTCCAAACGATCTATTGTCTCTCTTAGTCCTGCCATGCGAATCACTCTATCAAGCGCATCTGCCGAATATTCCCGATACAAGGTTATATTATTTCTGACAGAATCGTCAAAAAGAAAAATATTTTGAGAAATCAGTGACAGACTGCATGATTGATTCATAACCCCATCCACATCCACGGTGCCCGTATAGTCTTTATAATAGCCTGCCAATATCTTCAACAATGTGCTTTTTCCGCTGCCGCTTTTACCTACAATGGCATATTTTTTCCCCGAATCAAACTGCGCTTTTATATTCTTGATAACTGGCGTGTCACCATACGAAAACGATAAATCCTCCAGCTTCAGTGAACGCTCCATTTCCTTTGTCCCTGAAACGTTCTCCGCACACTGTGATGATTGAACCACTGCTTGAATCTGATCACAGATCGGTTTCATAGCTTTCAGCTGGCTAAATTTTGCGGAAAGCTGAAAAGCCGGAGAAATTACCTGTCCTGTCAACTGCGTCACAGCAATAATACTTCCAATGGTAATAAATCCGCGTACTGCAAACACACCACATAATGTCATAATCAGGAATTGCACGGAAATCGAAGCCATATTTGCAAGACCATACAACCAAGCCATTGCGTCAGCAGACGAAACCTTGCTCTGTTCCAGCTTTGCAGCTGCTTCATTGTGTTTTTTGCCTATTATGTCATCAATATGATAGGCTTTAATTACCTCACAGCCATTTAATATATCTTTAATTTTTACATTATAATCGGCTGCACATTGCATGATGTCTCCTTGAAGTTTACCGAGTCTGTTTCCAAACAGCTTGGGAATCAGACTGGGAATGGTCATAGCAATAATGGATATTACTGCAATAATCGGGTTAATATAAATCAATAAAACTACTGCAATCAAAATACCAACAAGTGATTCATAAATTGAAAGCAGATTTTTGAGATAATTCTCTTCAAATACACTGAGATTTTGATTGAGCAGGGTAATATATTCCGCACTGTTTGTATTCTGCAGTTCCGATATATTTTTGTTTAAAATTCCATTCAGAATTTTTTCACGAATATGCAGCATAATATGCTTGATGCCGAGGGCCTTCATTTTCTCTCCAACCAAAATCACCAGACCAAGAAGCAGGGCATAAGCACAGCATATGCCTGCACACCTGACAAGTGCAGATATTTGTCCTGACGTAATTGCCATGGATACAGAATCAATCAGATAATTGATCAGGATTGCGACCCCGACGGTTCCAAAGGTTCTTAGGGTCTGAAACAGTATTAGTAATACAAGCCTTGTTTTGTTTTTATAGTAAAGATACTTACGCATACTCTCTCTCCAATCTTATAACCCATTTTTGCCATAAATGTGGAAATAAGGAATCAAAAAAATTTACTATCCCTTATTTCCACTTTCCTTTTGTAGTTGCATTTTTTATTTATGTGCACAAGTAAAAAAGATAAATTTTCCTGTACGGAATTAATATCAACAAAAAAGACCTTAATTGCCGGTGACAACAACTACAACAACTACAACGACTACAGTACCTGTGTTCATATGCTCACCCCCTTTCTTTTGCAACTACTGCATAAATTATTATAGTTTCTCAGAAGAGGGATTCCATATCGTTAGATGATATAAAAAAAATTTACATAAAATGTTATATTTCTCTAAGTCAATATTCCATTGCAAGCAACGGGGTATTGACCCTCGCGGCATTCGTCAAATATCCATGCAAGCATGGTTATTTTCCTCATTGCTCGCGGGAATAAACAGATTTAGTTCCTTCTCTGCAAAATTTCGTGCCAACGCAGCAAACTCCGCTTTTTTCACAAGTTCCATATATGGAATAATCGCCTTTAATATGGTATGGCTTTCCGCGTCATTGCCTTGCAAGTGCAATATCTTTGCTTTTATAAATTGAATTTCAGGCAGCAACATCTGTTCCTGACTGCTCATACTCAGTGATTCAGCTTCCTGGCAATACATTAACGCTTCCTTGTATCTATACTCCTTTTCCATATATTGCGCAAGATTAAATGCGACATTAATTCGCAAAAGATTATAGCCGCTTATAGTTGATACATGCTTCTTCAGGGAACAGAATAACTCTTCTCCTAAATGGATGGCTCTGATCGTCTCATTAGAACGAAAAAGTGCTGCAGTAATTACATTTAGAATATTTGCTTCTCGGACTGTCAAAAGTTCATTCCGAAAATCAAGGAAATCAAACGATGGCTTTGTAATCTCAATAGCTTTATATAAAATTGACAGAACCTTTTCCATGTTCGTTTCCTCATATAACTTAATAGTTGCCGACAGCAATAAGTAATATTGCATATTTACGGAATCATTATTTGCGGCTTTTTCCAGTGCAGCCAGCTTATCTTTTGCTTCCGGCAATTGACCTGAACTCAATAATTCGGCAACTCGATCTGCTTCCTGATTAAAAGCAATCTGCTTGTCAGTTTGATAATAAATATTACAAATCTGGTATGTGCTTGTACCAAGTCTGCTTAATAAAGCTTCCAACACACTATTGGAAGGCATTTGAGTTCCGTTCTCAATTCGTGACACTGATATTGGCGAACATATTCCTTCCGCTAATTCTTCTTGTGTTATATGTGCCCTTTTTCTTAATGATCGTATGATCTCTCCCAACGTATTATTACTCATAGTATATTAACCTCCGTTCCGCCTTGGGCAACTCAGACAGACATAAGACCAGCGGCGATTCGTTACCACTATAACATGTTGTTGTATATCGATATTATACATGATACGTTTAGATCAGGCAAGTGACTGAAAACAACAAAATGACTGTGTACTGCCTCCGTCGTTTGCCAATTCGGCGCAGTACACAGTCATTTTTAATTAAAGGTCTCTTTAGTCTTCCCCGGGCCTGCGGCCTAATGTGACTTCCAGGTCATACTCTTCATACACGCCGTCCACCGAACGCTTTATTGTGACGGTAATGGTCTCTCCCGCCTTAATATACTGTATGGAGTCTGTAATATCCGTATTGCTGCTGATTCTCCGGCCGTCGAACTTAACGATAATATCGCCTACCCGGATTCCCGCCTTCTCTGCGGCGCTTCCCTCCGCAACCTCCCGGACATAGACTCCCTTGGGGAATCCGAACATCTCGGAAATTTCATCCGTAACGGTCTGCATGGTGATTCCCATGTAGCCCCTTTCGCTTTCGTCCACCTTATGGATCCTGGTGGTGCGCGCCATCAGCTCCTCGATGATAGGGGTGGCCGCGCTGATAGGGATGGCATAGCCCATGGCCTCCACGCTGTAATACCCGTTATCGTCTATCCGCGCCACATTGATACCGATGACCTCACCGCTCAGGTTCAGAAGCGCTCCGCCGGAATTGCCGTGATTAATAGCCGCATTGGTCTGAATATAGATTCCCGTGGAGCCGTCCTCCGACATCATCTCCCTGTCCAGTGCGCTGATGATGCCGTTGGTGACGGACTGGCCGTACCCAAGGGCGTTGCCGATTGCCACCACAGGCATTCCCATCTTAAGCTCATCACTGTCCCCCAGTCTGGCAACGGAAATGCTGCGCAGGGTTTCTTCGGACAGATCCGAAACAGGCACAGCGACTACGGCAAGATCCATTTCCGGATCCGTGCCCTTGATATCGGCATTGGCCGTAGTGTTGTCAATGAAGGTAATCTCCAGACTTTCCGCATCCTCCACCACATGGTTGTTGGTTGCAATCAGCAGCTCCTCGTCCGTCCTTCCTACAATAATGCCGGAGCCGCTGGCCACACCGGGCTCGCTGTATGTCTGACCCCAGAAGCTCATTCCCGTACTGACATAATTATTCACAATGGACACCATGGAAGGCATCACCTCTTCCACCATTTCCGAAACATCATCCACCACATAGGTGACATACTTTGTGGTTACGGCATTTCCGTCCGCAGGCACTGTTTCCGACGGCAGCTTCACAACGTCCTCCGGCAGGGCGGTAAGCACCGCGCTGTCACTGTCTGCCTGGGAAAACTGACCCGTAGCAAGCCCCACCGCATAAAATCCCAGTCCTGCAAACAGCCCGAAGCACAGTCCCAGACTGACGCTCAGCACTACCTTGCGCACAATGCCTCTTCCGGGCTTTGCCGCTCTCGCCTCCGCCTTTGCCGCTTTCCCGGCAGCCTTCTCCGCCTTCTTTGCTCCTTTTTTTGCAGCCTTGTCTGCTTTTCTTGCAGCCTTATCCGCCTTTTTGTCATAGGGAACCGCATGCTGCTTCAGTTCCTCCTCCGAATATGTTGTGTGGTCAAAATAAGTCTCATTTTCGTACATAATCATTGCTCCTTCTGTTCTGAAACCTTTTTTGCTTCCTGCATCTTTATGTACCCAGTATAGCCTCTATTTGTGACTAAATTGTGATTGAATTATGAAGCCTTCGTGAAAATCGTCTGCCCACCGGAAAATGGCATCCGGGGGAAGAATGGCATCCGGGGGAAGAATGCCAGCCCGTGGAAGAATCCGCCTGCGGATTCTTCTCGGAATGACTTAGATTTTCTTAGGCCAGGTTCTTTCTGACCTTAGAAAATCTTCATTCCGTTCACACTTTATTCGACTGTCACCGACTTCGCCAGATTTCTGGGCTTATCCACATCACAGCCCCTGCCTACCGCCACATAATATGCAAAAAGCTGCAGCGGAACAATAGCCAGGGAATTGGCAAAATAGGGATTGGTCTCCGGAATATACATCACATAATCCGAAGCCTTCTCAACGGCCATGTTGCTCTCATTTGTCACCACCATGACAAATGCGCCCCGGGCCTTCACCTCCACAATATTGCTGATGGTCTTCTGGAACAGGTCAGGCTGGGTGGAAACAGCCACCACCAGCGTTCCGTCCTCAATCAGAGAAATCGTTCCGTGCTTCAGCTCTCCCGCCGCATAGGCTTCGGAGTGAATATAGGAAATTTCCTTCAGCTTCAGGGAGCCTTCCAGGGAAATGGCATAATCGATTCCCCTTCCGATAAAGAAAATATCTCTGGCGCCCAGGTATCTGTTTGCAAAATGCTGAATTTTCTGCTTCTGCCCCAACAGCAGTTCTATCTGATCCGGCAGCCGCCTCAAATCCGTCAAAAGCTGCAGGAACTGCTCCTCCCTGATGGCGCCGCGCACCTTCGCCAGCTTCATAGCCAGCATGTAAAGCGCCGTGAGCTGGGCGCTGTACGCCTTGGTAGTGGCTACGGCTATCTCAGGCCCCGCCCAGGTGTACAGACAGGCGTCCGCCTCCCTGGCAATGGAGCTTCCCACCACATTTACAATACCGAGAACCTTGAAGCCCTTTGCCTTGGCCTCCCGCAGTGCCGCCAGGGTATCTGCAGTCTCACCGGACTGGCTGATGACAATAACCATGCTCCCTTCCTCCAGAATGGGATCCCGATAGCGGAATTCGCTGGCTACATCCGTCTCCACCGGGATTCTGGCAAGCCCCTCCAGCACATACTTTCCGGTGACGCCTGCATGATAGGCGGAGCCGCAGGCCACAATATGGATTTTTTTCACCTTGCACAGCTCCTCATCGCTCATCTTCAATTCTTCGATTACAATGTCATTGTCACGGATTCTGGGCGAAATAGTGTCTGTAACGGTTTTGGGCTGCTCATACATCTCCTTCAGCATAAAGTGTTCATACCCGGCCTTCTCCGCCGCATCTGCATCCCAGTCAATAGTCACAGGCTCCTTAAACACTTCCTCGTCGTCTGCGGAGAAGAACTGCAGGCCGCCCTTCTGAAGCACCGCCACCTCCCGGTTATCCATATAGAACACATTCCTGGTATATTTCAAAATGGCAGGCACATCAGAGGCGATAAAACAGCCGTCCTCGTTTTTCCCCACAATCAGGGGACTGTCCTTGCGGGCCGCGTAAATTTCATCCGGATAATCCGCAAACAGGATGCCCAGGGCATAGGAGCCCTCCACCCGGTGCAGCACCTTCGTGACCGCTTCCAAAGGATTTCCCTTATAATAATAGTCCATCAGGTGGGCAAGCACCTCCGTGTCCGTCTCGGAGGCAAACTGGTATCCCTTGTCCGTCAGCATCTTCTTCAGGGGAATATAATTTTCGATAATGCCGTTATGTACCACCGCAATGGTTCCCCCCGCATTGGTGTGGGGGTGTGCGTTTTTATCGCTGGGAGCGCCGTGGGTAGCCCACCGGGTATGGCCTATCCCTGACTGTCCCGGCATGGTTTCCCCGCCTTTAGTCAGGTTTTCCAGAACCTTCAGGCGGCCGATTGCCTTCCGGGTGATGATTTTCGCACCGTCATACACTGCAATTCCTGCAGAGTCATACCCCCTGTACTCCAGCTTGGACAGGCCGTCCAAGATAATGGGGGCTGCCTGCTTGCTTCCGATATAGCCTACAATTCCGCACATATAGTTTCCTCCTGTTTCCAATATTCTTTACTGTTCGTAAGGGCGGGAATCCACTTTTCCGGCAGCTTCCTGTAATTTTTTCCAAGCAGGTATCCCGCATACTTAAAGCCGCACTGCACACAGAAGCCCGGAAAGCGATAGAGCTCCCTCCTCCTCTTCATATCCCGGAAAACAGCCTTTACCAGCCGCTTCCCTTCCGTCTCCGATGGCACTCCCCGGAACACCTCCGGATGCTCCGCCTGGGACACCCCCAGGTCGAAATTGCGTCTCAGCTGCTGCATATTCGTGTAATTGTGGGAATGCACCACACGGGCCCCTGCCTCATAGGCAATCCCGTATCCTGCCCGAATCATTCCCGCCGCATAAATCATATCTTCATTAAATATAGTATGGCGCACAAAGCCGCCGGATTCCTCATAAATATCCCGCCGGTAAGCGGCGCAGACATTGGAACAGAAAAAAGTCTTAATTCCCATGGTTTCCAGGTCATCCGACGTCTTAATCCGGGACTCCTTCGGGTAATTAAAGTATCTGGAAAACTTCTCCGCCTCACTGCTGTCCCTTCCCGGCAGCTGACGCCCGTATGCCACGGCCACCCGGATGTTCCGTCCGTCCGCCGCACCCGCCGGGGCTTCTCCCATTGCCTCATCTGCCGAAGCTTCCCACACCGCATCTGCCAAAGCTTTCTCCTGCGCCGCACCCGCTGAAGCTTTCTCTGCCCTCTCCTGCGCAAGCCCCTCCCGCAGGGGCGCCGTGAGCCGTTCAATCAGGTATCGATCCGCAGGCATAGCGTCCTGGGTCATCATTACGAAAATATCCGCCCGGGAATACTGCACCGCTCTGTGCCTGGTTCCGCCATGGTCAAATTCCCGCTTGGAAAGATGATGCACCTCCGCATTGCCGTATGTCTTTGCAAAATCCGTTCCCGTCTGAGCCATCAGCTCCTCAAAATACTTTTTCTCCGTGTTCATAAGAATAATCCTGTGAACCGGCATTGTCTGTTCCCTCAATCTGTTTAACAGTTCAAGCAGCTCCCTGCCCGGCCGGTAAACGGGGATAATCACATCTGTTTTCAAGGCGACGCCCTTTTCCTTTCCCGTGTCTGCGGATATGGTTTTATTATAACGAAGCAGACCTGCTTTTACAATGAAAAACAATAGAATCTGCCATGAATAAAGGGGCGCGTCCTGCGCCCCTTCAGCATCTTGTGTTACTCCTCGTTAAGATACTTTCTCGTTCTGGATTCTATCGTCTCGCCGCGCTCCCGGACGCCCTCCGTCACCACATAATCTTCATCATCAAACAGGAACTGATGCAGCCAGATCACGTTCTCCTCCAGATCCTGAGGAACAATACAGCTTCCGCTGGCGCCGATGTTACCGGTAACAAATTGTCCGTCGTTGGGAAATCCGCCCTCATCCACGATTTTATATTTTGCAATGTCCCCCAGCAGCTCCAGCATTTCTTCCTTGCTCAGACTGGTGTAGACCTGCCCCACCACATCATTGAAAATATTCGTCAGCGTGCCCAGATCGGCGTCCAGCGCCTTGTCCTGAATTGCCTTCAGTACGGTACGCTGCCTTTCTGTACGGGCAAAGTCGTTCCCCACATAACGGATACGGCAGTAAGCCGCCGCCTGCAGCCCGTTCAACTCCTGATACCCTGCTTCCTTCACCGGCGTATAATCAGAAGATTTCAGCACCTTCAGATCCTCCTCCGTTATTCTTCCGTTTTCGCCGCTGCCCTTGACGCCGTATTTCCACTGCACTACAATACTCTTCTGATAATCGTTAAGGTAGCTGATTTCGTTCTGCTTAATCTCAACCCATATACCGCCCAGCCCGTCAACCACATCTATCAGGCTGTTGTAGCCCACCGTTACAAAGTCCTCAATATCCATATCCAGGTTGGTGTTCAGCATCCGGATGGCTCGGGCCGGGCCTCCCTTTGCATAAGCCGCATTACATTTCGTATAAGTGTCGTTTTCCTCGCTGTCGCTGTGGCCGATATTCAGATAGGTGTCACGGTACACGCTGACCAGCTTGATATCGCCCGTATCCTGGTTGATACTTGCAATCATGATGGTATCGCTTCGGCTGTTCTTCTCTACTTCCTTCTCGCTTGTGGCGTCCACGCCGAACAGCGCAATATTTCTGTAGCCCAGCATGGTACTTTCACCCTGCTCCTTAGCCACCTGTATCTCTGAGGGAATTGCCACCTCCTCCGGCGTTATCTTCACGATTGTAGGTCCCTGGGTAGAGATACGCGTCGCCGCCCAGAGCGCCACCAGCATAATCAGTATAACCACAACCTCAAACACAAAAATAATCAGCTTCCGCCTGGTTTTGCGCTTCATGACCGCCGCCTGGGCACTTGCGGAAGCTCTCCTGGCAGGGCCTGCCGCCGTATTTTGTCTTTTCTGCTTTGTTGCCATAATACCTTCTCCTTTATCAGTAAGCATTCTTGTTGACGAAACCCGTGAAAAAAGTCATGAGAATAATCTTAATATCAAAGCCGGGCGTCCAGTTCTCAATATAGTATATGTCGTAATCGATGCGCTTTCTTATGGAAGTATCTCCCCGCAGGCCGTTCACCTGCGCCCAGCCGGTCAGCCCGGGACGCACCTGATGCTTCACCATGTATCTGGGAATTTCTTCCCTGAACTTCTCCACAAACAGCGGCCGCTCCGGCCTGGGCCCCACAAGGCTCATGTCGCCCTTCAATATATTGAACAGCTGGGGCAGTTCGTCCAGACTGGTTCTTCGCAGCAGCTTTCCCACCTTTGTCACCCGGGGGTCGTCACGGACGGTCCAGGCCTTCTTTTCGTCCTTGGGCTTCTGCTGCTCCATACTGCGGAATTTATACATGTAAAAGGGCCTGTTGTGCAGCCCCACTCTCTCCTGTCTGAAAATCACGGGGCCGGGGCTCGTTGCCTTTACCAGAACAGCCGCCAGCAGCATAATGGGCGATGTTACAATGATGCCGAATACGGAACCCACAATGTCCATAGCCCGTTTGATAAACTTATTCCCGGTGTTTGTCAGGGGCACATACCTTATATTAATGACGGGAAGCCCCATCAGATCCTCTGTGTAGGGCTTACTGGGAATCAGGCTGTTATAGTCCGGTATAAATTTTGTATGGACTCCCGATTTTTCACAGGTTCCCACAATAGTTTCCAGATAATCATAATCCTTCAGCGAAAGTGTAATCGCTATTTCATCCAGCTTGTTCTCCGGCAGAATAATCTCCAGATTTCCCAGGCTCCCCAACACCTTTACGCCCCGGTAGACCGTTCCCGCCGGTATATTGTTGTCCAGAATCCCCACTGCCGCATAACCCCACTGGGGATTGTCCGTCAGCCTGTCGATATATTCCTCCGCCGCCCTAGAATACCCCACCAGCAGAAGATGCTTCAGATTGTAGCCCCTGCTGCGTATGGTCCGCAGTCCCTTCCGCAGGGCAAGCCGGAAACAGGCTGTGATAAAAATATTAAAGACATAAAAAAACGCCATCACGGAACGGGATATGTTAATCTCCCTGATAATCAGGTAAAGAACTATAATCAGCGCCATAATTCCGATGGTGTTTGCCTTCACTATTCCGAAAATCTCAAATCTGCGGCGCACCGTGCGCTTGGGTGCATACACGCCGCAGGAATAGTAAATCAGGCCGTAAACAGGAACAATAAAAACAAGAAGCCGAAAGTATTCTATGGCCGGGAGGACGCCCGGCCCCGGGCCGTTGTTCAGGATGTAAAACTTGAAAAAGTATGCAAACATAAAGGACGCCACCGTGATGGCAGCATCAATCATCACCATTAATCGGTTGAATACTTTTTGGTTATCCTTTATCATAAATTGCTCCTTTGACTTATTATACAGAAAACAACTTATGAAATTATGAAGGTGTTTCTTAAGATTTCTTAAGAAAGCGAAGAACGTTGAGATACAGCTGACCCTGAATGGCAAAATAATTTTTCAGGTGCCTGATTTGAAATTTGACCTTATGCTCTCTGCCCGCAGAAGACAAAAGCCTTGCAAAGCCCTTTCCGAAGCCGGTGATATAAGCCTTCCCCATGCCCTTGCCGCAGAAAAAGACAAACTTTGCCAGAAATCCCAAAGCCAGAAAAGGCAGATTCCAAAGCCACTGCAGCAGCGGCATATTTTTCCCCACCACATAAATATTGTTTGCGGACGCCAGAGACGTCTTCCAGACATTGTACCGGGAGCCGCTGGAAGCGCTGCCGTAGTGAATGACCTCCGCCCCCGGCTCATAATAACACCTGTAACCGTATATGCGGGCCCGGTAGCCTATATCCAGATCCTCCATATAAGCAAAGTGCTCCTCGTCAAAATAACCGATTTCCTCAAATATGCTTTTCCGATAGATTGCGGCTCCGGCGCAGGCGGAAAATATCCTGCAGGGAACGGAATAACGCTCCGCCGGCTTCCCTTTCCCCCGGGCGTAAGCCCATCCGAGGACACAGTAGCGATCCCCCGCATCATCCAACAGCCTCGGGTTATCCCACATGAGCATTTTCGCACTGACCGCAAAGGCGTCCGGCCTGGCCTCAATAGCATAACACAAGTTCTTAATAAATTCAGATTTAACTTTAGTGTCATTGTTCAGGAGGATGACATAGGGAGAATCCGCACGGCGCAGTCCTGTGTTTACCGCATGACAGAATCCGGTATTTTCAGGCAAAGCTTCCACCTGTACCTGGGGATAGCTCTCCCGCAGCAGTTCAAGACTGCCGTCGGCAGAGCCGTTATCAACTACCAGAACCGTATACTCCGGTGTGTCTGCTGCCTGGGCAAGGACAGCGTCCAGACAGTCTTTTAAAAACCGGATTCCGTTGTAATTCGGTATAACTACCGTTATTTTACACATGCCCACTCCTACATTCACCAAGTATATCTCACACTTTGCCGGGTTTCCGATCCGCTTATCTTTATAAGGGTTGGTACAGAAGCCTGTAGCCTCTGTCCCGCAGCGCCCTGCTGAGCCGGAGACTGACTTCCACCGGATTCGTTCCGTCAGGCAGCGTGGCTGCGTCAAAGGTGTCCGTTCCCGGCAAAGCCTTATATGGAACACCTGTTATTTCTTCAAAAAGCCCTCTCAGGGATTCCCGCACCTCCAGATTACGCACATCCAGCGCCTCTGCATCCTGCTGCAGTACCGCCCGATGAAGGTATCCGCTGTAAACCACAGGCAGTCCCTCATAAAAGACCGAACCGTCCGTCCCCATCCTGCCTCCTGTAACCTTTCCGTCTTCAGTAAGCCTGCCGCCTACCGCCGCCAGGTCATCCCGGATCTTCAGGGGGCTTTCCTCATATTCCAGACGGTAAAAGCCCGGATGGGGCATTTCCACCGCCTTTGCCTTCCAGCCTCTTCTGTCCGCAAATTCCTGTACCGCCCTGCGCCCCGCGTCATAAGCGTAACGCTTGCTCCAGGGATTTTCCGATGTGGAGCTGCCGTAGCAGCGCCAGTGATAAATGGCCTTGGGAACATGCACAATGGCGTCCTCTTTCCCTGCCAGCTCGT
This sequence comes from Acetatifactor muris, assembly GCA_023664365.1. GTDB lineage: Bacteria > Bacillota > Clostridia > Lachnospirales > Lachnospiraceae > Acetatifactor > Acetatifactor muris_B. The sequence continues at coordinate 12,402 of JAMPFR010000015.1, forward strand.
CCACCGCCCGCAGCACCAGGTCATAATCCTGAGCGCCGTCAAATTCTTTCCGAAGCTTCAGCTTTTGAATCAGTTCCCGCTTCATCACCAAAAAATGACAGATGTAATTATTTGATAACAGCAAATCCAGATTGAAGTCTTCCTTCCTGTTGGGTTCGTGGTATATCATCATATTGCTTTCGGCCTTGTCCTCGTCGGAATACAGCATCTGCACCTCCAGGCCCGCCCGGCGCTTTTCATCTATCCGAACAGCCACCTCATACAAGGCGTCCCTGGTCAATGCATCGTCATGGTCCAAAAGGCCCACATAATCCCCCGTAGCCAGTTCCAGCGCCCTGTTGGTGTTTTCCGAAATGCCCCCGTTGCTCTCCAGATGCACATAACGGATACGGGGATCGTCAAATTCCCGCATCACCTTCCGAATCTTTTTCTTCCTCCTCCTTGTTGCATCCGCCAGAATCAGTTCCCAGTAAGGATAGCTCTGAAACATCATGGAATCCAGCAGATCCCGCAGACAGTTTTCTCTGGTGCGGTATGCCGGAACCACAATACTGAACTTCAATGAGGCGCTGTTCTCCTCCGCCCAGCGCTTCTGACGTTTCAACTCCTCCAGAGAAGCCAGCTCCCACCTGTAAAGGGGCTGCTTCCTCTGCTCCAGCTTCTCCTGTATTTCATAACGCGTGCTTTCAAACCCGTTCCGCGCCAGGAAAAATAATGTTCTTTTTATATCCGCAAGCTTAATCATACCCACCCCGTTCATTCCTCTTAATATCCTGAAAAACAGACAAGAGAATTCCCTGCCCTTATGGCAGGGAATTCATTATGTTCTTACAGTTCAGCCTTCAAATCCTCCGTCAGCTGCTCCAGCCTTGCCTCCGCATCCCGGATACTGCTTCCCTTCACGCCCATATAAAACTTAATCTTAGGCTCTGTGCCGGAGGGACGGGCACAGCACCATTCGTCCTCAGGCAGTTCAAAATAAAGTACGTTGGACTTGGGCAGCCCGGTCTTCGTCTCTGTCCCGGCCGTCATATCCACAATTCTGTCCGTCTGATAATCTCTGAACTTCAACACCTTTCTGGAACCAAAGGCCTTTGGCGGATTCTGTCTCAACTTATCCATAATCTCCGCAATCTGCCTTGCGCCGTCGATTCCCTTCATGGTAATGGTATACTGGCTCTCCTTATAATAACCGTATTTCTCATAAGTATCCAACATCATATCCCACAAGGTCTTGCCGTGCTTCTTGCAGTACGCCGCAACCTCGCAGAGACACATAACGGCCACAATGGCGTCCTTGTCCCTGGCATGGGTTCCCGCCAGGCAGCCGTAGCTCTCCTCCAGGCCGAATACATAATTGTTGCTTCCTGTCTGCTCAAACAGCTTAATCTGCTCGCCGATAAACTTAAAGCCCGTCAGCACTTCAATCAGCTTCACATTGTAAGCGGCGGTAATGGGCCTGGTCATGTTGGTGGTCACAATCGTAGTCACCAGAGCGGGATTTACAGGCATTGTACCCGTAGCGGTCTTCTCCCGGAGGATGTACTCCGCAATCAGCATACCTGACATATTACCTGTAAAGGAAACATATTCTCCGGTCTTTGTATCTTTTGCATACACGCCCAGACGATCCGCATCCGGATCCGTTGCCAGCACAATATCCGCATCCTTCTCCTTTGCAAGGCGCAACGCATAAGTAAATGCCTTGGGATCCTCCGGGTTGGGATAATCCAGGGTGGTGAAATCGGGGTCGGGATTTTCCTGCTCGGGCACCACATACACATTTTTAAAGCCAAGCTCGGAAAGCACCCTTCTCACCGGGAGATTACCCGTTCCGCAGAGAGGCGTATACACAATCTTGATGTCCTCAGCCATCTCCTGAATCACATCGGGATGAATAATCTGCTTTTTCAACTCCGCCATATATTTGTCGTCAATCTCCCTGCCGATTACCTGGTACAGTCCGGCGGCAGCGGCGGCTTCCTTTTCCATGGTCTTACACTGATGGAAGTCCTTAATTGCCTTTACTTCCTCGATAATCTGAACATCCTTGGGCGCGGTAACCTGGGCTCCATCCTCCCAGTATACCTTATAGCCGTTGTACTCCGGCGGATTATGGCTGGCCGTCACCACAATTCCGGCGGTACAGCCCAAGGTGCGGAGGGCAAAGGAAAGCTCCGGCGTAGGTCTTAAGGAGTCAAACACATAAGCCTTAATGCCGTTGGCAGCCAGGCAGAGTCCCGCCACATCCGCAAATTCGGGGGACATCCTTCTGGAATCATATGCAATGGCAACGCCCTTCGCCTGAGTACCCTGCTTTAAAATAAAATTTGCCAGGCCCTGGGTGGCCTTGCGAACCGTATACACATTCATGCGGTTGGTTCCTGCGCCGATTACGCCCCGCAGGCCGCCGGTTCCGAATTCCAGTTCCTTGTAAAACCGCTCTTCTATCTCACCGGGATTGTTGCGGATTGCCAACAGCTCATTCTTTGTGTCCTGATCGAAATAATCGTCTTCCAGCCAAAAATTGAATTCCTCCATATAACCCATGTTATTTTACCTCTTTCTGCCCGTACCGGACCATATTTGCTTTGCAGTGCCTGCTTTGCAGCCGCCTGTCTTTCTCTGCGTACATTATATCATATTCCATAGCGCTGTACCATACTAAATTCGGAAAATATTACCGTTCATAATAACGATAAATTTCCTCCTCACGGATGGCGCGGACCAGGCTGCGCATATCCGCCATTGTTTCCTCTCTGTTTTCCTCCGTCAGCCGACAGCCGCCCGCCTGCATCTGCTCCAGCATATACTGATTGATCTCCGGAGAATAGTGAATCATATCCATGTAATTATCCAGATTGCATATTATGTCCCTGTTATTCTGAAAATAATAAAGCTCCACATTCTCAAAGGAGAGCAGCATCGGAATCGTCTCCTCTAAAATATAAAATCTTTCTTCCTCCTCTCCGTTTATCCAGGCGCAGTCCCACCACAGCATGGAATAAGGAGGAATCAGGAAACGGTACTGTATTTCCGGATGCTCCTCAATCTGAGCCGCCAGCATCTTCATATTTTCCTGCACCGCCTCAGCCGCTTGTGGCTCAGGATCCTTCTGCGCCACATCCTGTCCCGGATTCCGGGGCCTGTCATACCATCTCATGGCTCCCTCCGCGCTGAAATTCTTACCCGCCGCCCAGTTATATGCCTGTCCTCCCGTATTGATCCCCTTAATGGAACTGACTATCATAGCCGGTATTTTTTCCAGCAGTATTTCCTTGTTGTACAGATACGGCAGATCGTCCAACAGTGTTTCCGTGCCCAGGTATCGGGGGGTGTTATCATACAGCTGTACCTCCGGAGACGCGTTCATGGCAAAAATATCAAGGCACCAGAAAATGTTTTCGACAGTATGCTCTTTCTCCGCCAGCTCCACATAATACAAAAGATCGGCCACGGAGCCGGACGCTTTGATTACTTTAAGCGTATTACAGTCATATGCGGCGTTCAGCTGATCCGTATCAAAATTCTCAGCCACGGAGGAGCCTACCAGCAGACTGTCATATTGAAAATTGCGGATGGTTCCCGGCATCTGATTCTCCCTGTCATTCAAAACGGCCCGTAAGCCAAAAAAAGGAGTATGATACTGATAAAAAGGATCCGCCAGCCATACCACGGCAGCAATTACGGCCAGCTCCGCTGCAATCAAAATAATAAGCCTCTTTAACGCACTTTTCATATATATACCCCTCTGCGTGCTTCAGCACGCGTACCAATCAATATTTGAAAATTTATTTTCAAACTTACGTCTCATCTTGCACATCATAATAAAGTAACATGTGCTTCTAAAAATTAAAATATAAAAATACACTGACCCGGGACAAAGAAATAAAGGACCAGACAAACAGCGTCGCCAGGCAGAAGCCGCCCCATCTGCTTTTCCCCTTTTCCTCGATCCACTGCTCCGCCTTCTTTCCCCTGACGGCAGCAATTCCGATTCCCGCCAGCAGGAAAAAGCAAAAGACATAAAAAGGATTCAACAGGCCGGGAGCCGCCATCTCCAGGAACTTCACCACCACATAATTCTCAGGGTATCTCAGAGTATTGCACATTGCGGCGAAAAACCCGTTATTTCCGGCTGTAAACAGTTTCTTCCACAAAAGCAGGGCGTCCGTCAGCGAATCGCTTCTGAAGACGGAAAAGGACAGCGTCACAAAAACCGCAGTCAACAGCCTGTTCATCCACTCCCATCGAAAACGGGCTTTGGGAAAAAGAGTTTCAAAAACCGCCGCAAATCCGTGCATCAGCCCCCAGACAATAAACGTCCAATTCGCACCGTGCCACAGTCCGCTGACCAGAAAAACAATCAGTAGATTCAGGCACTGCCGCCCTTTTCCTTTGCGGCTGCCGCCCAGCGGGAAATAGACATACCGGGACAAAAACCGGGATAAAGTCATATGCCATCGACGCCAGAACTCCCTGACGGAGCCTGCCAGAAAGGGCGAATTAAAGTTCTCCGGAAGCTGAAATCCAAACATCCTGCCGATTCCTCTTGCCATATCACAATAGCCGCTGAAGTCAAAATAAAGCTCCATCATATAGAAACAAATGACACCCCAGGCGGAGGGGGTATCCAGGGCCATGATATTGCCATATTCCGCGTTTACCGGAACTGCAAGCGTATCTGCAAGCAGTACCTTCTTTGCCAGCCCCAGGATAAAAAGGGAAAAGCCCTTATAAAGGTCTTCCGCAGCGGGCTGCCGGTTCTTCCTCCCCTGAAGCTGCGGCAGCAATTCGTTATGCATCACAATAGGTCCCGCCACCAGCTGCGGAAAAAAGCTGATATAAAAGCAGTAATCGGCCAAAGGGTAGTGAGGCGCCTCCCCCCGATAACGTTCGATCACAAAAGAAAGCTGTTGAAATGTAAAGAAACTGATTCCAAGGGGAAGCGCGATTTTTTCCACATGAATATCCGTGTGCAGGAAAAAGTTACAGTTATCAATGAAAAAATTAAAATATTTAAAATAGAAAAGCAGTCCCAGGTTTCCCAGAATGCCTGCCGCCGGAAACCATCCTGAAACGCTCCGGCTCTCCGCAGCCTCTGCCCCGCCCCTGCGCCGCCTTTGAATACTGTATTCCATCAATGCGCTTAATCCGTAATTGAACCCCAGCCCTGCAAGCAGAATCCACAGATAGGAAATATTGTAATATCCGTAAAACCAAAAAGACATGCCAATCAGAAAAACCTTTGCATAAATCGGATTTTCAAGCTTCTGGAGCAGGAACCATCCGAGAAGCGCCGCCGGCAGAAATATTGTGATAAAAATTACCGAGTTAAAAAGCATCTGTATTTACCTCGTGCGCACTGTTTATGACTATTCCGCCATACGCGCAGATTGATTGTACCATGATTACAGGCCAAACATGGTATTGATGGCCATCCGGCCGTTTCATGCCAAGAATATGGACATATTGTACCATGATTACAGGGCAATCACGGTATTGATGGCCATTCGGCCCTTTCATGCCAAGAATATGGACATATTGTACCATATCTTCAGTTGACAAACCACAACAAATATTGGCGTACTGTAAAAAAGGGCTGACATCCTTCAATGCATCATGGTATAATGATTCTGCTAACGCAGAATTCAATGCCGCAGCAGCGGCCTTGCCGCCGCTTGCGCGGCGCATTATACTGCATCCATGGCTTGAAAAGTAAATGCCCTTTGGGGGCGCTTCCTTTTCTGCGCACATGGTATAATGATTCTGCTAACGCAGAATTCAAGGCCGTAGCAGCGGCCTTGCCGCCGCTTGCGCGGCAGAACGGAGATTAATATGAATCAGCATCCGGAAAATTATCGGTTTTATTTATATAATAAGGACACTCTGGCGGTTCGGGGCGCATTCCCCGACAGCGCCTCCGGACACACCATCGGATTTTCACTAGACGGACAGCCCCTCCCCTGTGAACGGGAGGCCGGAGAGGAGCCGATATTTCGGATAAGCCTTCCGGCCCATTGGGAAAAGGGAAAAAGGCTCCTTATCACAGACAGCTTTGAGGACAGAACCAACACCCTGTCCACTGTTTCCGTGGCCGCGCTCCGCAAGGACATGCAGCGCCTGTTCTACAATATCGAAAGCTGCCGGATAGCAGACGGCAGCGTACACATCCAGGGCTGGGTCATCGGAAACGACGCTGTGGACATTCAGGTTCTGAATCAAAAGGGAGAGACCATAGACAGCAGCATCACCCGCTCCTATCGGCAGGACGTGCTGTATGAATATGACAACATGCCCCTTTACAGCGGCCGCGGCGGTGAAAACGCCCCGGAGTCCGTAGAAGCAGGCTTTCGGATAAAGTTCCCTGCAGATGCGGCAAAGGCTTTCCAGATCCGCTTTACCTCCGGCGCCCGGGTAACTGCTTTTAAGTCCACCGTATCCAAGGCGAACCGGCATACCGCCAGACTGAGCCCCTGGAAGCGCTTTACCGCCTATCTGGGGCGGGAGGGCTTCCGAAATACCCTGAAGCGCATTGTCCGCCAGCTGACCGGCTTTCATAACCGCACGGATTACCCCGCCTGGTATAAACGGCATCAGCCCTCCGGAAGGGAGCTGGAGCGCCAGCGGAGAGAAATCTTTACGGATCCTGTGACCTTCAGCATTGTAGTGCCTCTGTACCGCACCGGCGAAAATTACCTGAAAGACCTGCTGAACTCTGTCCTTGCCCAGACTTATCCTCACTGGGAGCTGTGTCTGGCCGACGGCAGCGGTGAGGAATACGCTCTGGAAAAAACGGTAAAACGCCTGACCGGCAATGACAGCCGGATACGCTACCGGCTGCTTGCGGATAATTTGGGAATAGCGGAAAATACCAATGCCGCCATCGAAATGTCCTCCGGAGATTTCGTGGTTCTTGCGGACCATGATGATCTGCTGGCCCCCAACGCCCTGTACGAATGTGCAAAGGCGCTGTACCGCCATGGGGATGCGGAGGTGCTTTACACGGATGAGGACAAGGTGGACATGTCCGGCAAGACCCACTTTGAGCCTAACTTCAAGCCGGATTTCAACCCGGATTACCTGCGCAGCCTGAACTATATCTGCCATATGTTTGTGGTAAAAAAGAGCCTTTTAGGGCAGGTGGGACTTCTGCGGCAGGAGTTTGACGGCGCCCAGGACTATGACTTTATCCTGCGCTGCTGCGAACAGGCCAAAGAAATCTGCCATATTCCCAAAATTCTGTACCACTGGCGCTGCCACATGGAGTCCACCGCCTCCAATCCGGAGAGCAAGCTGTACGCCTTTGAGGCAGGCCGCCGGGCCCTGGAAGCCCACTATCAGCGCATGGGCCTTCCTGCCACCGTGGAAAATGCAAGCTATCTGGGCATGTATCACACGATTTACCACTGGGAGCAGACGCCCCTTGTATCTATTATGATTCCCAACAAGGATCATGTGGAGGATTTAAAGAAATGCCTGGATTCCATTGACGAAAAATCCTCCTACCGGAATTACGAATATATCATTATAGAAAATAACAGTACGGAAGAAGAAACCTTCCGTTATTATGAGGAAATTAAAAAGCGTCCAAATGTAACAGTCGTTATTTATCAGGGCGAATTCAACTTCTCCCGCATCAACAATTTCGGGGAGCAGTACGCAAAGGGAGAATACCTTCTTCTTCTCAATAACGACACGGAGATGCTTGACGGAAACTGTATTCAGGAAATGCTGAATTACTGTATGCGGGAGGATGTGGGAATTACAGGAGCCAGGCTCTGGTATGAGGACGATACCATCCAGCATGCAGGGGTCATCATAGGGCTGGGCGGCGTTGCCGGCCACACCTTTGTAGGCGCCGGACGGCATGACGCAGGCTACCAGAAACGCATCCTCTGCGCCCAGAACTATTCTGCAGTCACCGCCGCCTGCCTTATGGTAAAGCATGACCTCTACAGGGAAGTGGGGGGGCTTACCGAAGAATTTGCCGTTGCCTTCAACGACATTGACTTCTGCCTGAAAATCCGCGCTCTGGGCAAGCTGATCGTCTACAACCCCTATGCGGAGCTCCACCACTACGAGTCCAAGTCCAGAGGCTACGAGGACACGCCTGAAAAAATAAAACGCTTCAACGGAGAAATTGAAAAATTTCAAAGGCGCTGGGCAGATGTGTTAAAGCACGGGGACCCTTACTATAACCCGAACCTGACCTTAAGCACCTCGGACTTCTCCCTGGCGCAGTGAAGCTTGCAGCTTCCGTTACAGCGGTTCCCATTACAGCAGCTTCCGTTACAGCAGCTTCCGTTATAGCAGCTTCCGTTATAGCAGCTTCCGTTATAGCAGCTTCCGTTATAGCAGCTTCCGTTACAGCAGCTTCTTTACGGAAGCCGCCGTCTCCCCGGCAATGTCCAGGGGCAGGCGGGCCACCTGCATTCTGACAAAAAGGCTGTTTTCCTGCTTCCTGGGCAGCTTTTCCAGCAGAATGTTGATATTGGGATCCTCCGTGGGAAAAATAATCGTGGAGGGCTTTGCAATTTTCCCGTTTAATAACAAATGTTTTTTATCTATAGGAACAGGCTCGCCGTTGAAGGTGAGCTTTTCTATTCTGACTGCGCAGCTGTCAAAGGCCGGGTCAATGCGGAGCATTTTCACCTCCCCGTCCACCGCAAGCTCCAGCTCCACCATCCTGTCCTCTGCATACGCAGGCTGTATCAGCCGGGATTCTTCCTCATGATAACCGGTTCCCCGATCCTCATATATCTGAATACGCTGCCTGCTCTCCGATTCCCAATACTTTTCAAGCAAGTCCCGGGGATTGGCCGTTCTTCCCGCCATAAGCTCCCCCAGCTGGGCCAGCACCAGACGTTTCCCGGACACAAAGCTCTGGAAACCTCTTTCCTGTTCCCGATATTCTTCCGCTTCCGACTCCGTAATCTCAAGCTCGTTTAATATCATATCCAGATTTAATTTATCCCGCTTCGGATCTTCCAATAAATAACAGTAGATTGCCCTGAAGGCCAGTTCCTTTGTCTCTATAGGCTTGCCAAAGGTCCACTCATAATCAATCAGCGTCCACTTATCTCCATCCACCAGAATATTGGAAAAAATCAAATCATAATCTGCCACCGGCTCCCGGCTGTTATAATCGATCCGCTCCCTGTACTCCCGGAACAGCTTAAGGAAGCCCTCCTGGTCATCCTTCTCCAGACACCTGTCCATCAGCTCGGACAGCGGCGTACCCTTTACAAACTCAAACCGGATGTATACCTGTCCGTCTTCTTCCTCCAGCCTGCAGCGGTTAATTTCCAGCCTTCCTCCCTGATATTTTTCCGCCAGTCTCTGATAAGCCGCTTCCATGCCTCTGATATGATCCGCCGCCTCCCTGCTCACAGGATACTTGCAGACGCTGCATTCTCTCTCCGGGCCTCCTGTGATTTCCGTCCTGATTGCATATTCCGGCGTCCTGTCATTGGAATACTTTACATAGCTTATATCGAAGCCCCTTCCAATAACAGCTGTAATCGAATTAGAAAATACAGGAAAAAGCCCTTCTTCAATAATGCCGTCAAAGGCGTTCTTCTCATCAAACAAAAGCATTCTGTCCCTGTCAAAATTCCTGAGATTATCGGAAAGCTCTCCCTTTCCCGGCAGCCTGGCGTCACTGTACAGGGCAGTCATAAATTTGTAATCGGGGTAGGGATAGTAAAAATGCGCTTCTTTCACACCGCAGCTACGGAATATTTTCTCCAGTCCGTTCCTGCTGAAGGTGCGGACGCCGCCCCCGTCGGCGTAATTCTCAATGCCGGAAAACCAGGCGCCAAGATGATCCTCCTTGCACCCCGCAAAGTATTTCAATCCGTATTTGTTCTCAATGGCAATCACAATTCTGCCGCCTTCCCCCAAATGAGGCATCAGAAGCTTCAGGAAATCCTCATAGGGCGTCTCCCCGCCAATATAGCTCTGACCGTACTCAAACACTCCTATCAGGCAGATATAATCAAAATCCCCGGGCAGCTCCGGTTCAATGTCCTTAAAATTCCCCACATGAATGGTCACATTGCCGCAGTCGCTGTGCCTGTGGGCGTTAATCAGACTCCTCTTCCGGGATAAATCCACGCAGGTGACGCTCCCCGCCTTCCGGGCCAGCGCCCCTGTAATCGCCCCGCAGCCGCTGCCCACCTCAAGCACTTTAGCGGACTTATCCATGGGAATCCAGTCCACGATATTCTCCCGCAGCGGGGATAAGTGATAGAGAATGGGCCAGCTTCTCCGCTCCTCAATCACCTTCCCGTATTCCACAGCCGAAAGCCCTCTGACAATATCCAAAAGCTCATCCTCCACCGCCCCGTCGCAGTACAGGTCTTCCCCCGAATATTTACCGTAATCCAGTGTCACTTTTCCAATCTGCTCTTTTTCCTGCATACTCCATCCTTCCGCCATAACTGCCGTTCCGAAAAACCTACGGGAAGAATCCGCTTTGCGGATTCTTCCGGATGAGAAGATTTTCTTGAGCGCTGTCCCACAAGCACCCTAGAAAATCTTCTCATCCTTGTACCACGATCTCCGACTCACAATCATAGTATCCCACCGTGTCTTTATCGGAAACCACCGTCACGTTCATCACATCATACAGCCTGTGGTATACCTCAAAGATATCTCCGTTATATCCCGTAACCCCCAAAGAAAGCAGATATTCTCCCCCCTGGAGGCTCATTTTCTGGGTGAAGGTAATTTTCTTCACCTGCCCGGCGTCCACGCTCTCCAGGAACGCCTTCTCAATCATGGTATTGGTTCCCGTAATCTCCGTTCCCTTCACATTTTTTACGGAAAATGCAAAAATGGGCCCGGGAATGTGGTCGTGAAATTCCACCTTCATGTGCAGGGTAAACCGGGTTCCCTTGAGAACCGCCGTGGTTCGCACTCCCCTGTCATCCGTCAGATAATATTCCACAATTTCGGCCTGCTTCGTCCCATATTCCAGCCTGTCCGGGTTATTTCCTCCCGAACCTGCGCCGCTTCCTCCCTGAAACACCGATGCTTCCCGGCTTTCTCCGCCGCTTTTTCCCTGAAACGCCGACGCCCCCCGGCTTTCTCCGCCGCTTCCTCCCTGAAACGCCGACGCCCCCCGGCTTTCTCTGCCTCCGCTCCCGAGGGCCTTCCCTGCCGCCTCCCGCAGCCCGGGGTCGTCCGCAAACTTTTGCATTTCCTGCTCCTCCGGAACTTCATATTGTCCTACCAGCACCCGCTTGTAGGCATCTATCATCTTCTTGGGGGTTCCTTCTCCCAGAAGCTTTCCCTGATTCAGCAGGAACACCCTGTCGCAGTATTTGCTGATGCTGCTCAGATCATGACTGACAAAGACAATGGTCTTTCCCAGCTTTTTAAACTCCTCGAACTTATGGTAGCATTTCGCCTGGAAGAACACATCTCCCACAGAAAGCGCCTCGTCCACAATCAGTATTTCCGGATCGATATTGATAGCCACCGCAAAGGCAAGCCGCACAAACATACCGCTGGAGTACGTCTTCACCGGCTGATATACATAATCTCCTATGTCCGCGAACTCCAGAATGGCCGGAAGCCTTTCATCTATCTCCTTCTCGGAAAAGCCCATCATAGTGCCGTTGAGATACACGTTTTCAATGCCGTTATATTCCTGGTTGAATCCGGCTCCCAGCTCCAGCAGCGCCGAAATCCGTCCGGACACCCGCACCTCGCCTGCCGTAGGCGTCAGCACTCCCGTGATAATCTTCAGCAGCGTGGATTTACCGGAGCCGTTGGTGCCGATGATACCCACAGTCTCGCCCCTGTATATGTCCATATTGATGCCGCTTAAGGCATAATGCAGCTTATGCACCTGCTTTTTACCAAACCCAAAAGCTTCCTTCATCCGATCCCTGGGCTTGTCATACAGCTTGTATATCTTTTCCACATCCTGTACCGCAATGGCGGGAACATCCACCTCATGCACATTAATCTGTATCTCTCTGTCTTCCATTTTTCCCAATTTACTCCGCATCCTCCCACATACAGGAAATAGAATATTTCCGCCTCTCTCACAGCACATCCGCAAAATGCACCTTCAGCCGCTTAAACACCGCCGCGCCGATTCCGAACAAAACCACCGTCACAATCCAGAAATACATGGTGGAAAAGAAGTCCTGAAAAAACCATTCCCGCCGGCAGACTGCGCTTCTGTAACCGTTCACAATATACACCAGAGGATTCAACTTGAGAACAACGATCCACCTGCCGCTTAAATTGTCAAGGCTCCAGAGAATGGGCGTGGCCCACATACCGATCTGCAGGGCAATATTGATAATCTGCGCCAAATCCCGGAAAAAAACCACGACGGCACAGCTGGTATAGGACAGCGCCAGCACAAAAATAAAAAGACAGGCACTGTAATAAAAAATCTGCAGGGTGTACACCGTGGGATAATAGCCGTAAGCAGCGGCCACAATCAGCAATACCACCACAAAAAAGCCATGTATAAAGGTGGCCGCAATAATCTTGATGATGGGCAGGATACTGATTTTAAATACCACCTTCTTCACCAGATAATTGTATTCCAGCATGGCATTGGTTCCGCTGTTTAATGCCTCGGTAAAATAAAACCAGGGCACCAGCCCGGCCGTGAGAAACAGCACGAAGGGGATTTCCCCGTCCCCCCTGTTGACCTGGTTTCGCATGATCTTTTCAAACACTACATAGTACATGGCCACCGTGACTACCGGCTGCGCCATGGCCCACACCGCCCCCAGATAGGAGCCGGCATACCGCTTTTTAAAATCGTTTTTTGCCAGCTTCCAGATAAGATGTCTGTTTTGAAACAGTTCTACCGGAAGTGTGGTGAATTTGTCATACCATTTCGCAAACACTATGCAGGAGACCAGAATCACCGTGCAGGACAAAAGCTTTTTTATCAGCTCCTGCCGGGGATCCGCCCCCGGCCCCGTATTCTGATGTATGATAATAATGGCGGCCAGTATGGCGCCTGCCGCGGAAAATATGGCAATTCCGCCCTTTTTGCTTATCTTCATTTTATTCCCTCTCCAGCCTGAAACAATAAAATGCCATAAATTCGGGAAGAATGACCCTAATGGCATTCTTCCGGGTGGAAATAAAACCTTAGCCCTTACGGGCTTAGATTTTTTTCCACCCCGGCCACCGGGTATCCCGCTCGGACAAAATCAGTTCCATTCCTTCCGGGATCGGCCATTCCACGCCGATGGCAGGGTCATTGTACATAATGCCCCCCTCGTCGCCGGGATGGTAAAAATCCGTGCATTTATAGCAGAACTCCGCATAGTCGGAAAGCACCAGGAAACCATGTGCAAACTGCTTCGGCACATAAAACTGCTTCTTGTTTTCCTCGGAAAGCAGTACCCCGTGCCACTGGCCGTAGGTAGGAGAGCCCTTCCGCAGGTCCACCGCCACATCGAAGACTTCGCCTCTGATGACTCTCACAAGCTTCGCCTGAGGATGCTCAATCTGAAAATGCAGTCCTCTGAGCACACCCCGGCCGGAGGCAGATTGATTGTCCTGTACAAAAACGTCGGGAATCCCCGCCGCTTTGTAGTCCTCATAGTGATAGGTCTCGCAGAAATATCCCCGGGCGTCCCCGTGTACGGTGGGGGTAATCACCTTCAAGCCATCGATTTCACAGGTTTCTACCACAATTTTTCCCATGTCACATAATTTCCTTTCCTTTTTTTACAGCTGCTGCCTTTTCAGTAGTAGCTTATATCCATGTCTACATTTCCGGAAATACCGTCCACCTTTCCCTTGGAGGTATACTGCCACAGCTGGTAGTATCCCTGGTACAGCGGTACGCTTCTGTACTCCGCCAGCCAGATGCAGTAATTATTGTCCAGCCTGTCCGTATAAAGACGATTGTTGTACCAGTTGCGGCTTCCGTAGACGCCCGCCCGGTATCCGGCGTTCTCTATGGTGCGGCAGAATGCCTCGCAGACAAGGGTTCTGTTCTCCACGTCCAGCCCGTCCGCGCGCCCGTTTCCTCCCGCGCCCTCAGTGTCGATAAAAATCGGATAATCCAGATTATATTCCTTTACCAGCCGCAGCACCGCAGAGGCCTCCTCCACGGCCTCCACCTCGTTCACCGCCTGGGTAAAAAAGTAAACCCCCACCTGCAGGCCGCTGGCTGTGGCTCCCTTGATATTCGCGGCAAAGTACGGATCCTCCACCAGGCTTCCCGTCACGGAGCCTCTGTACCCCGCCCTGATAATCGCAAATTCCACGCCTGCATTCCGCACCTTGTCCCAGTCAATGTCACCGTTCCACTTAGATACGTCAATGCCCGCATGGGTGCTGCCCCCGGCGTTCTGAAGCTTCTTGATCTCCGTTTTGTCCGCGTCCTCCAGGGCGTCAGCCACACCGGTATCCTCGGCTTCCGCGTCAATGTCCGCCTCCGTCTTCAGCAGCAGGGAAATATCGTCGATGGCCACATATTCCACCTTATCCTTGACGTGTACTCTGGTCTCGTTTTCCGGAACCCGGTATCCTTCCATGGGCTGCAGCTTCACATAATAATCTCCCGCCGCCAGGCCCCCTATATAGATGATACCGTCCGTGTCCAGATCCTTATACTGCCCCAGGCCCTCCAACTCCACAAAAAAGCTTTTCCCCGCCACAGGAGCGCCGGACATGTCCACAATCTGTATACGCAAATCCTTTTCCACAGACGTGACTACCAGAGACAGCCTGTTGGAATCGTCCATTGCTTCCTCCAGAATAGGATTTCTCTCCGGGTCGAAAAAGGTGGGATCTGTCAGAAAAGCCGAAAGGTTATTCCCTATCTGTCCGCTTTCCGGCTGCGCAGAATTCCCTTCCGGATCCTGCGTCCGGGTGCTTTCCGGCTGGGGGGCCGGTCTTGCCGATCCTCTGTCCCGGTTGGTATAAAGCACCAGCAGCGCCACCAGCAGAATAACAGCCATGGAACACAAAATTGTCATCTTCCGCAGTTTAGAGTCCATTTGCTACCTCAACCAGATATTTTCCGTAATTGGTCTTCATCAGAGGCTCCGCCAGCTTCAGCAGCTGCTCCCTGTCAATGAAGCCCCTCTTGTACGCAATCTCCTCGATACAGGAGATGTACAATCCCTGCCGTTTCTGAAACGCCGCCACAAAGTCGGAGGCGTCCAGAAGCGCGTCATGGTTCCCCGTATCAAGCCAGGCAAAGCCTCTGCCCAGAGTCTCCACATGAAGGGTTCCTCTCTGCAGATATTCGTTATTCACCGTGGTAATCTCAATTTCTCCCCTGGCGGAGGGCTTCACGTTCCGGGCAATCTCCACCACGTCGTTGTCATAAAAATACAGGCCCGGCACCGCGTAATTACTCTTCGGATGCTCCGGCTTCTCCTCGATGGACAGCGCTTTCCCGTTCTCGTCAAATTCCACCACCCCGTACTCTCTGGGATCCCGCACATAGTAGCCGAAGATAGTGGCGCCTTTCTCTCTGGCCGCCACCTCCCGCAGCACCCTGGAAAAACTCTGGCCGTAGAAAATATTGTCTCCCAGCACCAGGGCTGCCCGGTCGCCGCCGATAAAGTCCGCACCGATAATAAAGGCGTCCGCCAGCCCTCTGGGCGTTTCCTGCACCGCATAGGACAGCTCCATGCCCAGCTGACGCCCGTCTCCCAAAAGCTCCTCAAACACAGGAAGATCCCTGGGAGTGGAAATAATCAGAATTTCTCTGATGCCCGCCAGCATCAGGGTGGACAGGGGATAATAAATCATGGGCTTGTCATACACCGGCATAATCTGTTTGGAAATCGCCTTAGTCAGCGGATAAAGCCTGGTGCCGGAGCCTCCGGCAAGAATGATTCCTTTCATAAGCAGCCTCCTAACCTCTTTTTATTACATACCGAATGGGAACGACGTTCATCGTTCCCATTTTCCATTGCTTTATTGCTTTTCATACATCTCCGCATAATACTTCTGATAGTCGCCGCTGGTCACATTTTTCATCCAGTCCTCATGTTCAAAGAACCACTGTATGGTTCTGCGGATGCCATCCTTAAACGTGGTCTCCGGCTCCCAGCCAATCTCCGCCTTAATCTTGTCCGGAGCAATGGCATATCTTCTGTCATGTCCCTTTCTGTCCTCCACATAGGTAATCAGAGCCCCGTTCACATGAGCCTTTCTGGGATCGCCCTCCGGCAGCATCTCCTGTAAAGTCTCCAGAATCGTATGAATAATCTCAATATTCTGTTTTTCATTGTGGCCGCCGATATTGTAGGTCTGGAACAGCCTGCCCTGCTCCTGCACCATGTCGATTGCCTTCGCATGGTCTTCCACGAACAGCCAGTCCCGGACATTCTTTCCGTCGCCGTACACAGGCAGCTTCCTGCCCTGAAGGGCGTTATTGATAATCAGCGGAATCAGCTTCTCCGGGAACTGATAGGGGCCGTAATTGTTAGAGCAGTTGGTAATATTGGCCGGGAAATGATAGGTGTCCATGTAGGCCTTCACCAGCATGTCCGAACCGGCCTTGCTGGCGGAGTAAGGACTGTGAGGGTCATAGGGCGTTGTCTCATAAAAGAAGGCGCTGTCGTCCTCCGGCAGAGAGCCGTACACCTCGTCCGTGGAAACATGCAGAAATTTCTTGTCCTCTCTGAAGCTTCCGTCCGGCAGCTCCCAGGCCGCCTTTGCGCAGTTCAGCATCACCGCCGTTCCCAGCACATTGGTCTGCACGAACACCTCCGGATTCCGGATGCTTCTGTCCACATGGCTTTCCGCCGCAAAATGCACCACCCTGTCAATGTCGTTTTCCCGAAAGATCTTTGCAATGGCCTCCTTGTCGCAGATGTCCGCCTTTACAAAGGTATAATTCGGCCTGCTCTCAATGTCCTTTAAATTCTCCAGATTGCCCGCGTAGGTCAGCGCATCCGCATTGATAATGCGGATTGCATCGCCATACTTGCGGAACATATAATGAATATAATTGGAGCCGATAAATCCCGCGCCGCCTGTAACCAGATATGTCCTCATAAAATGTGTCGTCCTTTCCGCTTCCTTGGAAGTCAAAAATATCATAACACACTTTCTGCGGAATTCCAAACGCTTTTATTCTTAAAAATATTTTGCGTTTTTATTAAGCAACAGTTCACTCGTCAGCCTGTCAGACTCAAATTTCATGCTTGCATGAGAATTTGAGTTGATTGGCTGACGAAGGGCGCGGGTGAACTGTCAATATCCCAGATAGCTCAGGTTCAGATCCACATTCCCGCTGATGCCGGACACCCTGCCGGTAGACCGGTACTGCCACAAATCGTATCTTCCGACGTAGGTAGGCGTCTGGGCATACTGGGCCAGCCATATTTTGTATGCGCTCAGCGCGCCGGCGTCTATCCTGTTCTCCAGCCAGGTCTTGTTGGCATAAATCCCGGCCGTATAGCCCGCATTCTGAATCGTCTGACAGAATGCCTTGCAGACTGCCGTCCGAGTCTCTTTGCTGATGGAATCCGCCCGTCCGCCGCTGGACTCTACGTCCAGAAATACAGGATAGGAAATCTTATAGTTCTTAATCAGCCCCAGTACCATGGAAGCCTCTTCCACCGCTTCCCGCTCGTCAATCGCCTGGGTGAAGAAATATACTCCCACCTTCAGGCCTGCTGCCGTTGCCCCTTTAATATTGGCCTGGAACTTGGGATCCTCTATCAGCGCACCCTGTGAAGATCCCCTGTAGCCGCAGCGGATAATCACATAGCTGACGCCCGAATTCTTAACGGCGTTCCAGTCAATGGTGCCGTTCCACTTGGATACATCAATGCCCATGGCGCCGCTTCCGGTTACCAGCGCCCCGTCGCTGGCGAAGTTATACTTGGCGCCCTGAATCACCTGCTCTCCGGTAACCTTCTTTCCTTCGGCGGTAAAATAGTACACCTGTCCGTTGAGAGTCTGCCATCCGGTATACTTTACCTCACCCTTGACATAGAACTTGTCATAGGTATAATAATCCGCATATTTCGCCTGCCTGTAATCCTTGATGTTGTTGTCATAGACATACAGCTGCTGCTTTGACTTATCCAGCAGCAGAGTTGTATTGTCCGCTTTAGGATTCGCCTTCACCGTAACGGCGCAGACAGCCTTCACTTCCTCGCCGTTTTCCGCGCACTTCACGGTAAGCGTGGCGCTGCCCGTCTTCAGCAGCTCCAGTGTAACCGGCGCCGTAATCACATTGTTTTCCGCCTTCAGCGTTCCCAGCGTGGCTTTCATCACGGTGGCGTCGCTGGATTCCACTGTGATCTGGGGCGTCGTGCCGGAAGCCCCCTTAACCGTTATGCTCAATACCAGCGGATTCGCCACATATGCCAGCGTCGCGGTGCTGCTCAGCTCTATCGTCTTGTTTGCCCCCACTGTTACCGCAATCACTGCCTTTGCTTCCGTCTCAGGCGTGCCGCCTTCTTTATAATTTGCGGTTACCGTAATGTTTGCAGTGCCTGCCGTAACACCCGTTATTGTAACCTTGCCTGCGGCGTCAACCGCAGCCGTTGCCACGGTATCCTTATCGGAGGAAACCTGATACACAAGATCCTTGCCTGTCTCAAAGTCCTTCGCCGTAATCTGCGCCGTGGCCGTGCCCTTGATAACCACGGACAGCGCCGTCTTGTCCGCCGTAATGGTGCCCTTTGCGGACTGCCCGGCAACCTCAATGGAAATACTGCCGCTGACCTGCAGCTTCTCTGTTTTCGCTTCTGGTGCGATTTCGGTCTGGGCAGCAGGCGCCGACTCTGCTGCCGCCTGTTCTGCTGCGGCATTCACATCCCCGCCGGAAACAGAAGGATCCTGCGTAGGCTCCGGTGTAGGTGTGGGAGCAGGTTCCGGTGTGGGCGATGGTTCCGGCGTCACCGCCGGGGTTACAGTATATGTGACAGTCACCTCTGCGGTATATGTGATCGTCGCCGTACCGGCTGCAACGCCTTTGACAAGGCCGCCTGCATCCACCGTGGCAACAGCAGCATTGCTGCTTTCCCATTTCACACTTCCTGTCGTAACATCCGTTATTGTTTCTCCTGCATTTCCGGTGATCTTGCTGACTGTTATATCTTCTGCCTTCAGCTGGGTAGTGCCGCCCACCTGAAGCTTCGTTCCTCCGTCTCCGGCTGTCACAGTCACAGCGGCGCTCTGAAGCGTCATCCGCAGGAATTCCTTATCCAGACTTACGGAAGCCGTCAGAATTGTCAGCGGATCTGTAATGTCGCTCTTTTTAACCTCGATATAAGACACTCCCACAGCAGTGCTTTCCACCCATGCCACGGTATCCTGCAGGACAGATTCCACTGCTGTATCTTTCTGGGCCGTATCCTCCTTTTTTGCGTCAACCTCCGACTCTGTTTTGACCTCGTTTGCCACATCCACCTTCTCATAGGCAATATCCTTTTTTACCTTCACTGTCCGGGTCTCGGTAGAGATGGAATAATTGGCATATTTTTCATCGGACAGCTCTTCCATGGCGACCTTATAGGTTCCGGCGGCAATATCCTTTTTATATATAATGCCGTCCATATCATCATCAGACCAGATACTGCTCTTGCCGTCCGGGTCTGTAACCGTTACGGAAAACGGCACATTGGCCACCAGCTTCCCCGTCTTCGCATTGGTAAACTTAATCTTCAAATCCTTCTGAATAGAGGTCATATTCATCTCTACGGACACCTGACGGGAATACTCACTTTCCTCATATCCGGGATCGTCTTCCTCCTCAGACGGATCCGCCTCATCCGGATCCCCCACCATAGCTGCCGCCTCAAGCCGGGCTATCTGTGCATCCGCTACCGCAAGCAATCCGTCCTCTCCAATCAGTTCAATATTCTCCAACTGTGCGCCCACGCTGACAAAATCAGACACCTGGTTTGCCGCCATTCTGGAAGTCATCAGTACCGCACCCGTTACCATCGCCAACACCAGAACGGCAACCCCCGTCCCGGCAATTACCCGATCCATCACGGTCATCTCTCTCAGCTTCCGAATCAGCCAGCCGCCTTCCGCTCTGTCCCGATCTCTGTCCCCACGGCCGGACTCCCCCCGGTAATCCGCATTATAAAGGTCATCATCCTCATAAATGATTTCCCCCTCTCCGGTATAAGCGCCTTCCTCCTCCGCATAATATGCTTCATCCCCGGTATAAGCCCCCTCTGCCGCATAGGATTCCGCTTCCGCGTAAGGCCCTTCTTCCTCCGCGTAGTACCCGTCTCCTTCCGCATAGGGTTCCTCTTCCTCCGCGTAGTATCCGTCTCCTTCGGTATAAGACTCCTCTTCCTCCGGGTAGTACCCGTCCTCTCCCGCATAAGATTCCTCTTCCTCCGCGTAGTATCCGTCTCCTTCGGTATAAGACTCCTCTTCCTCCGCGTAGTATCCGTCTCCTTCGGTATAAGGTTCCTCTTCATCTGCATAGTACCCGTCTTCTTCGGTATAAGGTTCCTCTTCATCTGCATAGTACCCGTCTTCTTCGGTATAGGGTTCCTCTTCCTCCGGGTAGGCTTCATCCTCCTCGTATGTCTCCCAATCCTTCCAGGAATTATCTCCCTTATCCGGACGTTTTGTATGATTAAAAATTTTTTTCATATGCAGATTCCTTTCCAGATTCAGAAACTAAAAAATTTAATAATTCTGTAATATTATAGCATCCCCTCTGATCTTCAGCAAGCATTAACATTATTTCTTTATAATTTCTTAAATCTTTTAAAATCCGTTTGATAATATGGACTTTCCGAACACATAATAGTAAAATAATTGTATTTACAACCAACCGAAGCGGAGAAAAATATGAGCAGACTGGACATTCCCGACATTGAAATCATCGACTTGGAAGACGACAGAGCAGCTGACGAAAACGGCAATGCGAACGACGGCGAAGGCAGCAATGCGAACAACGGCGGCGCGGACGAAGGCAGCGATAGGAACAACGGCGAAGGCAGCAATGCCAACGGCGGCGAAGACAGCGATAGGAACGACAGCGAAAGCAGCAATGCCAACGACAGCGGCGCGGACGAAGACAGCAATGCCAATGACAGCGGCGCAGATGAAGGCAGCGATAGGAGCAACGACGAAGACAGCGATACAAATGGCGGCGGGAAGCCCTCACGCCGCAAAAAGCTTCCCATTAATATACACATTGTTTTACTGGCGGTAGTGCTCCTGACCTTTGGCTATATATTTTACAAATATGTAAATTTCGGACGAGTCATAGATCCCAGTGATGCTCTTACGGACTCGGAGGATTATGTTGTAGAAAGCTACGATCATATTCTGGCCCTGACGGATGAGGAGGGGAATGTGCTTGCGCCCAATCTGGAGGACGGGCTTTCCATTGCCGTTTTCGGAAACGGCCCCTTTGCGGAAGACCGGGATTCTGAGGAGGGCCTTGCGAAGCTGCTGGCCGCGGCCGCCGATGCAAAGGTCTACAACTGCTCCATCAGCGGCAGCCTCCTTACCACCACCCAGACGGGTTCTCCCAAGTCAGACATCAATCCCTGGGATGCTTTCAGCTTTTACTGGCTGGCGCTTTGTTCAACAGATGTGAGACTGAACGATTTTTACAATCAGGCTCTGGAAGCCCTGGGCGACGATGCGCCGCCGGAAGCGGCAGAGGTTTGGGAAATTCTCTCCACGGTTGATTTTGATACGATAGATGTGATTGTGGTTATGTATGATTCCTCCGACTACTTTTCCGGGCGTCCTGCTGTTTCCACGGAGGACATTCACCCGATTCAGTCCTTTGCCGGGAATCTGGAGGGCGGATTGGACGTCCTGCGGCAGCACCACCCGAATGCCCGCATCATCGTAATGTCCCCCACCTACGCGTTTTCCGACCAACTGGACGAAAACGGCGATTATATCAGCAGCGATATTGTCCGCTACGGCGGGGATAACCTTTCCGCCTATGTAAGCAACTCGGCTGCGGTTTGCTCCGCAGCCCAGGTCTCCTTTGTAGATAATTTTTATGTCACGTTTAACGAGGATACCGCGCAGGACTATCTGAGCGATAACATGCACCTGAACGCCGAGGGCCGCAAAAAGGTGATTGAGCGGCTTATGTATGCCCTGCATTATTACGACGCCTTTTACCAGTGATGCGCTGTTGATGCGCGCCCGGCACCGCCCGGCTGTATCAGCCGTCCGTTTCGGGCAGCACCAGCGGCACCGCCGTATCACGGTAGATGATATAACCGTCCGTCTGTCCGAACAGCTCCCAGCCGAACTCTCGGGGATTCCCCAGGATTTCTTTTTCTTCCCCGAGAATGATATAATGACACTGCTTCTCCCTGGCAAGGGGAACAAGCTCTTCCAAAGCCACGGTTTCCTGCTCCATCGTCTCATAAAACAGATTACTGTACCCCATAATCACTTCCCGTCCGTAAGGCATACAGACCATAGGAGAATACTGGCGGACATATAAAAGCAGTTCCGACGGAAACGCCGCCATAACCTCCCTGCCGGGCACTACAATGGCGTCGCATATATGCACCACGCTGTCCGGCACATGATAACTGTTCTCAGCCCTGCTGTACAGAGGATTACTGTATACCGGCTTTCCCGATAATGCTATGAGCGCCATGACGGCAGCCGCAAACAGGAGCTGCTTTTTCCCCGTCAGCCTGCGGAAAATACATACCGCCGCATAGGCAATCACCACAATGACAGGCATCAGCCAGCAGACGCGGAAATAAATCTCACTGCCTACAATTTTGCAGAACGCGGAGGCAAACAGCGGGTTAAAATACAACGCCAGCATGATAATCGGCATATATACCAGAACAATCCGCTTAGGCTTTTCCTTTTCGTTGACGAACAGATAAATCAACGCCGCCATAAACCAGAGCACCACAAAGCCCGCTCCCATATACCTTTGAAAAATTGCTATCACATCTGTCCACATATATGATCTTCCTTACCCCAGCACCAGATATAAAATCATAAACACCGCCGGTATCACGCTACAGGCCGCCACAGACAGGAGCGCCTTTATGCTGCGGCAGCCTGCGGCGGCGCATATCCCTCCCGTTCCCGCCAGCAGGCAGACCAGCAGCGCCCCCTGGGTACTGCACAAGCAACCGGAAATCATGGTAACGCCAAACAACAGCCAGTACGAAAAGCCCGTCTTCTCCTGCCGCTGCAGCTTTTTCACCAGAACAAGCAGCAGCCAAAACAGAAAAGGAATCACTATGCCGGCCAGAACCGCTTTCCCCTGCGCCGTCCTCACCAGCAGAAAATTTTCCGCAGTATAAAGGGATTGCCCCCCGAATATCACCAGAAATTCAATCAGGAGCATAAACAGCGGAAGACCCCGGCGGCTGTTCCCCACCAGTTCTCTTCCTATCAGATAATAGATGGAATAAGCCATGGCAATCAGCGCCACAGACAGCACAACCTGGGAAATAATGGCGGCGTGTACGCCGGAAAGCCTGGCAAGGAATGCCGCCCAGACCGGAAAGGGCGCCAGTCCGTGACGTATGTCAAGCCCCGTGGCAAAGCCGGTATAAGGCAGAATCTGATACATGGTGTCCGACTTTTCCGTAATGACGGCAGTGGCCACATAAAATGCGTCGTCCCCTTCCTCGTAGGCCCGGGTCACGGCAAGCGCCAGCTGCAGAACAAACAGGCCGAACACAGCCAGCCACAAAGACAGCGCCGCCTTATCCCGATCCCGGTTCTGCCCTTCGGCCGGGGAAATTCCGGCACTTTTCCGCCTCCGGACTGCCGCCACCAGCGCCAAAAACAGCGCCAGGGCAAGAAAGCACCCGAACAATATGCACAGACGCCGGAAATTGTGATTCTGTCCCCCCAGGATCAGGGGCACACAGATGACCTGAAACCCCGCCCACAAAAACATCTGCCCGCCTACCCACCGCAGGGGCAGAGAACCGGCCCCTCTTTCCTCGGCAGGCATAAACAGCCCGCCCACAAAGAGCGGAACCACCCCCAGCAGCAACACAAGAATCAAAGTCTGAACCATTTCTAAAACCTCTTCACCACATCGCAGATATCGTCAACCTGCTCAAGGGTCAGTCCATAGTACATGGGCAGCCGCATGAGCCGCTCGCTCTCCCGGGTGGTATACTTGTCCTCACCGTGAAAACGCCCGAATTTCCGTCCCGCAGGCGCCGTATGCAGCGGAATATAATGAAAGACGGAAAGGATTCCGTTCTCCCGCAGCTTTGCAATCCTTGCGGTTCTCTCCTCAATGTCCTTTGCCTTGATGTAAAACATATGCGCGTTATGTACGCAGCCCTCCGGCACGGCAGGCAGCTCGATTCCGCCCGCCTCCGCCAGCGGCAGCAGATTCTCGTAATAGCGGTTCCACAGGGCAAGCCGGGCCTCGTTGATTTCATCCGCCATCTCCAGCTGGGCATAGAGATAAGCCGCATTCATGTCGCTTGGAAGATAGGAAGAGCCATAGTTGACCCAAGTGTACTTGTCAATCTGTCCCCTGTAAAATTTGCTGCGGTTGGTACCCTTCTCCCGGATGATTTCCGCTTCCTCTACCATATTCCCGTCCCGAATCAGCAGCGCGCCTCCCTCTCCCATGCTGTAATTCTTCGTCTCATGGAAGCTGAAGCAGCCGAAATCCCCTATGGTTCCCAGGGCTTTTCCCTTATAGGAGGACATGATGCCCTGGGCGGCGTCCTCAATCACCGCCAGGTGGTATCTGTCCGCGATTTCCATGATAACATCCATCTCACAGGACACGCCTGCATAGTGAACCGGCGCAATGGCCCTTGTCTTCTCCGTCACCGCCGCCTCAATCAGCTTCTCGTCAATATTCATGGTGTCCGGACGGATGTCCACAAACACGGGCACCGCTCCCCTGAGTACAAAGGCGTTCGCTGTGGACACAAAGGTATAGGCGGGCATGATTACCTCGTCTCCGGGCTGTATGTCGGTCAGCAGGGCCGCCAGCTCCGTGGCATGGGTGCAGGAGGTGGTCAGAAGACATTTCGTGGTTCCCGTCCTTTCCTCAATCCATTGGTTACACTTTTTCGTATAGGGGCCGTCACCGCAGATTTTCTGATTTTTCACACATTCCCGGATATACTCCATCGCCTTGTCCGCACAGGGCGGCACATTAAACTTAATTGTTATGTCATTCATCTTTTTTCATACTCCTCTCATTTCTATTTTCCTTGCAGGTTATCCGTCATTTTGCTGATAATATATTTAGGCCTTCCCTTTACCTCCTCATAAATTCTTGCAATATAATGTCCGATGACGCCAAGGCTCAGCATCAGGAAACCGCCGATAATCAAAAGCAGGAGAATCACCGTAGTGAAGCCCTCCACGGAATCTCCCATCAGGAACCGCACAAAGGTCTGCACTGCCATCACTGCGCTGAACAGAAGGAACAGCAGGCCTGCCACCGTCACCATCTGCAGGGGAAACGTACTGAAAGAGGTTGCGTTGGACACAGCGTATTTCATCAGGCTCCAGAAGGACCACTTGCTTTTCCCGAACCTGCGCTCCTGCACCTCATACTCTACGCTCTCCGTCCGAAAGCCTGCCCAGAAGCTTAAAGCCCGGAAAAAGGTATTGCGCTCGGGAAGGGACAGCAGCACATTCACCACCTTGCGGTCCAGCAGCTTGAAATCTGAGGAGGCGCTCATATCTATCTTAATCAGCCTGCTCATGATTTTATAAAAAAGCCCTGCGGAAAGTCTGTGCCCCAGGCTTTCCTTTCCACGGCTTATCTTGATTCCCTCCACAATCTCCACGCCTGCCTGCCAGCGCTCCCACATCTTCGGGATTATCTCCGGCGGATGCTGCAGGTCACAGTCCATGACAATCACCGCGTCCCCTCCGGCAAGCTCCAGCCCCGCAAAAATTCCTGCCTCCTTGCCGAAATTCCGGGAGAATTCCGCTCCTCTGACTCTGGGATTCTTTTCGGAGACCTTTTGTATTTCACTATAGGTTCCATCCTCGGAGCCGTCGCTGATAAACACCAGCTCATAGTCGATTTTATGCTCCTCAAGCAGCCCTGCGAGAACCTCCGCCGTATTTGCTATATTCTGTTCCTCATTGTAAGCGGGCAGAACAATGGATAACAACGCCATCTCATATCTCCTCTTAACGATGTATATTTTCCGTCTTAATGTACAGGATCCCATCCATGATCCGAATGGAATTTTCTCCCGGGAAGCTGTCCATGGCAATATACGCCTCGTCATAGTACATTTCCGCCATAGCCTCCGCAGGCAGAATATTCAGAGTGGCCCCCAGGTAATTCTGTATAAACAGTCTGTAATTTTCTCCCGTATACAAAAGACTGTCCCCATATATGCCGATCATTCCGGATGTCACATGCTGTGTAAGATCCGTGGCCGGGAACTGCTCGTCCCCCACCATCCCCATCATGGCAATGGGTATTCCCTGATAATAGCCCGGCGTCTGCTCTATCCTGTCCAACAGCCGCACACAATAGGCATAAGTCTTCTCATACTTCTTCTGCAGATTAGAATAACCGATGTTATCTGTCACTCCGTAATAGAACACCAGCACAAAGGCCGCCCCCAGAACCGCCCACTGAATCACGGCTCCTCCCCGAACCTCTCCGCCATGTCTGTCCGCCAAGGCAATCAGGCCAATGGGAAACAGCACCCACTGGTAACGCATGAGGAGATGATAGGTCACAGACGGAGACACCAGCAGGATAACATTTGTCACAAGCGGCAGCGCCAAAAGCGCTGTCACTATTATAACGAAAAACCAGGGGCTCTTCCACCACTTTCTTTTGACCGCCAGAAGGATTACGGCCGCAAATGCCGCGCAAATCAACAGAATCCAGGCCGCAGCTGAGATCCAGTTGTTCCAGAGCACATTCCCCTTTACGGAAAAAGCCGCAAAATCCCGGTACATTTCCCAAATCCGTCCCGGAAGCCCGGCGGCGGAGCTTCCCGAAGAAAGACCGGAAATGCCCTGATAGGAATCCAACTCCTTCCCCTGCAGCTGCAGGAGTACCTGCAGAATCACATAATAGAGCACCGCGCCCAGCACTCCCATATACAGATAGCGCAGCCCCCTCTTTACCTTCTCCCATATTCCCTTCCGCTCCATTGCCAGCATGAGTATGGCAAAGACAGAGAGTATCATGGCAAAGGCCAGATAGCCCTGATAGGTTCCCAGGCTGAAGGCAAGGCAGAAGCCCCCCGGCAGGAATCCATACCTGTACTTCTTGGTAAACAGTACCGCCAGCACCGCCAGCAGCAGCGCCAGCATATATCCGTCCAGGGTAAACACATAGGCAAAGGTAGAGGTCAGGGCCGGAAAAGCCGCCAGCAGCCCGCCGGCTGCCACAACGGCCCAGGACTGCCGAAGCTCCAGCAGCTCTGTCAGCGCCACAGCCGCCGCACTTAAGGCCAAAAGCCCCAGAAGGCCGATCACCCAGGGGATGGTATAATAGGAAGAAAACCCGCAGGCCACCGTGAGGAACCACCTGCCGGAGGTAATCATATTCTGGTCAAAATACAGGCTGCTCAGCCCGTCATGGTTGGGAATATCCGATAACATTGCGGGCATATGTATCAGCAGCCCTGTCACAAATGCCGCCAGAAAGGCGGTTTTCCATTGCCTTTTTATTTTTCCCGATCCCTTTTTAAGTGCCTCTGCAGGTGAAAGCATACTCCTCACGTCCCTTCCTCACAGTTTCCGTAACGGCACAGCTCCCCGGCAATTCTCAGGGCCCCCCGGCCGTCCACCAGTTTTCGCAGCCTTTGACTGCAGCTCTTACGCAGCTTATAGTCCGCTGCCAGTCTTCCCATGTGGTATACGATTTCCTCCGGCAGGCTCTCTCCCATGGCCGAATAATCGCCGCCAAAGCAGACCAGTCCTCTTTCTGCAAACCCCTGCACAATGCGTTTCTGGTTGTCCACAAAGGAAAAGCAGATAACAGGTACGCCCACGGCGCTGAGCTCATACATGGTGGAGCCTCCCGCGGACACTGCCAGATCGCTTTCCTGCATAAGCTGCCGCATATTACTCACATTACTGCAGACATGCACATTTTCATGCCCGCAGGCCAGCTCCTGCAGCTCCTCGAAATGTATATTGTAAGCCCCGCTTACTACCGTATACTGCAGATTTGCCGTATCCGCCTCCGCCAGCGCCCGCTTCAGCAGCTTGGTCCCCAGATTATAAGTATCGCTGCCCCCGGTGGTAATCAACACCCGCTCCGCCCTTTCACGAACTCTGTAAGCCGCCTCCGTAAATTCCCTTCTCAAGGGCACATACGCCGGGCCAAGCAGATACCGGGTTTCCGTCTCCTCCGACACGTCATACAGGGCGTCGGAGGCAAAGATATTGTAATTAATCAGCACATCCGCCGGATAGCCCGTCAGTCCCGTGTCATCCAGAAGCCCCACCGGCACAATTTTACGCACCTCCCGAAGATATTCCGGCGTGGCGCAGTAGCTGTCCGCCAGAAAAAAATCCGGTTTTTTCTCCTGAAGCAGCTGTCGGAGCCGGGGTAACTCTTCCTCCATGGAAGCGTAGTCCGTATGCAGCACCAGATACTCCCGGTTCCTGTCCTGCAGCAGGCGGCTGCCGGTATCGTCCGCCAGCAGAAAGCACACCTGCTGCCCCCGCTGTTCCAGAGCCTCTGCAATAGCCATGCAGCGCATCACATGCCCTGTTCCAATCCGCTCATTGGCGTCGGCCCGAATGAAAATCATAGCTGTCTCCCCAACGCTTTCTTAAAGTCCGCAATCCCGTCCGCCCAGGTAAAAGCGTGCTTTTCGCGGATTGCCTCCAGTTCCCTCATCCGATGACAGGTTCCCTCCCCCGTCTGCCTGCGGGGCACAAGCTCTCCCGCCTTTATCTTCTCCCAGTTTTCCCGAAACAGCTCCTTTATGGCCGCCAGAAGCTTATCGTAGGTGCTTGCGAAGGTTTCCTGCTCCTCGTCAAAGACAAGCTCCCGCTGACAGAGAATGTCCCCCGTATCCAGCCCTTTATCCACCAGATGAATGGTGACGCCCTTGGGCGTATTATCCCAGAAGCTGAAGAAATTAGGGGCAGAGCCTCTGTTAAAGGGCAGGAGAGAGGTATGCAGATTGATAATCCTGCCCGGCATCAGCCCCAGCACCTCCTCCGGGATGAGATGCCTGTAATTGAAGCTGACAATAAAAGAAGGGGCCAGCTGCTCCACCATCTCCCGCGTCAGCTTATTTTCCACCCTGTAAACCGCAGGTTCCCGCTGCTTCAGCCAACGATACAAATCCTCCGTATTGCGATTGTTGGTGACAAACAGGACGGCTCCCTTTTCAACCGCCTCAAAGGAAAGGGGCGTCCCCCGCTTCAACTCCCTGTCCGTCCGCATTCCCATAATATCCCTGTGGTACTTGGGCTTCAGGCCGTAGCCGGGGCGGATGATGCGGGTGTTCTCCCCTGTCAGCTCCTCCCCCTTTGCAATGTCCTTTACCGCAAAGACAGAACGGCGGAACACCATGCTGCTCTCCTCCTCCGGCGTCACCCCGTAAAAAGGCTCTCCCAGCGCCGCCTCGGCCTTTCGTATCTCCCGCACCATGGATCCGTACTCCTCCGGCGTCATGGAAAAGGAAGCGTCCGGATTCTCAATCTCACGGCTGAGACAAAAATGCTTTTCAATCACCTTTGCCCCCAGCGCCACAGCGGTTACCGCGCTCAGAGAACCCATGGAATGATCGGACAGCCCTATGGGAATTCCAAACCGCTCCTGCAGATCCTGAATCGTGCGCAGATGCATCCCTGCCGGATCTGCAGGATATGCGCTGGAGCATTTTAGAAGCACAAGCTGACGGTTGCCCGTCCTGTATACCGTCTCCACCGCCTCCCGGATCTCCTCCAGGGTCCCCATGCCCGTGGACAGAATCACCGGCTTTCCCTTGGACGCAATGTATTCCACCAAAGGCAGATCCACCATTTCAAAGGAAGCAATTTTATAAAATTCCAGCCCCAGCTTCTCCAGGAAATCCACCGAGGTGGCATCAAAGGGCGTTGAGAGAAAATCAATGCCCACCCGGTCTGCCTCCTCCTTCAGGGCGCCCTGCCATTCCCAGGGCATGTAGGCCTTTCCGTAGAGGCTGTAAAGATTTTCTCCCTCCCAGGTGCCGTTTTTTACCTGAAAATACTCATTGCTGCAGTCTATCGTCAGCGTATCCGGCGTATAGGTCTGCACCTTAATGCAGTCCGCCCCGCTCTCCTTTGCCGCATGTATAATCTCCTTCGCCCGCTCCATGCTTCCCGCATGGTTTGCCGACATTTCCGCTATCATATACACGGGGCAGCCCTGACCGATAGAACGGTTTCCTATCCTGATTTTCTCCATTTATATACCTCCCGCAGGCTCAAAAGCCGCCGTGCTTCAGCCGATACTTTACCTGGGCCAGCTCCCAATCCTCCTCCGTGTCAATATCCTGAATCTCCATCTCCGGCAGAATAAGAGGCACTGTCTTCCGCATCACCAATGTCTTCTGCTCCAGAAAGCTCTTACCCCGCAGACAGTAAAACTGTCCCGCATCATGATAAAAGGGGTCCAGATCCTGGGATCTTGCCTGCGCATATTCCGGCCACTTATACTGCAGGCTTCCCGCGCTTATCACCAGGCATCTCTGAGGAGGAAAACTGAACCTGACTACCGGCAGTACGCTGTCGGCGCCGCTCTCCTCCAGAAGGCCTGCCGCCTCCCTCAGTCTCTCCCCTGTGACAAAGGGCGCAGTCGGATAAATGCAGCACACCATATCAAACCACTCACCTTTTCCTTCGTACTCCGCCAGCACCTCCAGCAGCACATCGCCGGTAGTGGCGTAATCGTCCGACGTTTTCTCACTGCGCAGGAAGGGAACCTCTGCGCCGTACTTTTTTGCAATCTCTGCAATTCCTTCGTCGTCCGTGGACACCATGACACGGCTGAAGACCCCGGCGGCCAGCGCTGCTTCTACGGAGTATGCCAGAATGGGTTTCCCGCAGAATTCCTTTTTATTTTTCCCCGGGATACGCTTGCTGCCTCCCCTGGCGGTAATAATCGCGATTGCACTCATCCTGCCGAATTCCTCTCTTTCACTATTTTCCCGTCCTGTACCCGGTATACAATATCGCACTTCTCAATGGTCTGCAGCCTGTGGGCTATAATAATCAATGTCTTCCTGCCCTGGAGCAGATTGATGGAATCCATAATGGCCTTTTCCGTGTCGTTGTCCAGACTGGAGGTAGCCTCATCCAGCACCAGAACCTCCGGATCATGATACAGCGCCCTGGCGATGCTGATACGCTGTCTCTGGCCGCCGGAGAGCCTGATTCCCCTCTCTCCCACCACCGTGTCAAGCCCTTCCGGCAACGTGCGGATAAATTCATCCAGCCGGGCTTCCCGCAGCACCTCCCAAACCCTGTCCTCATCTATCTTCTCATCCGATATGCCAAAGGCAACATTGCGGCGGATTGTGTCATCCAGCATGAATATCATCTGGGGAATATAACCGATATTTTTCAGCCAGCGTCTGTAATTGCTCCGTATGTCCACACCGTCGGCGCAAACGGTTCCCGCCTTTACATCCAGAAGCCCCAACAGAATATCCGCCATCGTACTTTTTCCCGCCCCGGTAGTTCCCACGATTCCCACGGACGCCCCCACGGGGATCACCATATCCGCGTGGTCGAAAATCAGCTTGTCCGTGTTGGGATAGGCATAGGTGATATTTTTCAGTTCTATGCTTCTTTGCACCGGCAGCC
The DNA here is from genome assembly GCA_023664365.1 of Acetatifactor muris. Classification (GTDB taxonomy): domain Bacteria; phylum Bacillota; class Clostridia; order Lachnospirales; family Lachnospiraceae; genus Acetatifactor; species Acetatifactor muris_B. The sequence goes on from JAMPFR010000015.1 coordinate 44,121, forward strand.
GTTCCTCTTCCTCCGCGGCAAAGGACATGTCCACCTTTTCGCCGGAAATTTCATCCTGCAGAGTATCGCTGACCCCCATAAAGAAGGGCTCAAAATATGCAATGGAGGTAAGCTGGTTGTTAATGCGGTTTACGCTGGGCAGCAGCACAAATGCAGCTGCCGCCAGGGTTGTCAGCACTCCCAGCATATTCTCCGTGGACGCTCCCGTAACCACAAGAAAGATCATATAGCCCACCATGGCCCCTACGCAGGCCGTCTCCATCAGCAGCTTGGGAGTGGCATTGTAGAGGGAATACTTCCGAACCGCGTTGACATACCCTCTGCCGCACTTTTTATAGCCCTCCACAAAATACTGTTCCTTTCCCCCTACCTTGACCTCCTTGATTCCCTGCACCGTCTGGGAAATCCACTTGAAAAGCCCGCTGTAATAGTCCTGATTATCCTTGCCCGCCTTGTACATAATGGGTTTCATCACCCATTTAATCAGTACCATCAGCGCCACCAGAACCCCGCCCAACAGCAGGGTCATGGTTCCGTTGGTCAGGAAGCAGTAGCCGATGACAAACAGGGACATAACGCCGTCCGACACAAGGGTCAGCAGCGCCAGAATCAGGGCGTACATATTGTTCACGTCAGAGGTAATGCTTCTCTGCACCACCGCCGTGTCCGCATTCAGGAAGAACTCATACCCCCGCCGCAGATAATTACGCATCATGCGCTCGGAGGTGCGGAACTGATTGGTATACACAAAATAAAGCGTCAGCTTCTGCTGTAAAAACAAAAGCAGATTCTTCACGGCAAACACCAGAATCAGCAGTACCATCACCGTCACCGAAAAGCTCCGGTAAGAAGTGCAGCCCAGAAAATCATACAGCCGGGCTACGATAGCGTTGTTCTCCAGGGCGTTCGGGTCAACGGCCACATTCACCACATTTACCAGCATTCCCACGCCTGCGGTCTGCAGAAACGCGCTGATAATCATGATAAACACAAGCCCCGCCATGGCTGCTTTTTGTTTTTTATCCAGCAGAACATTCAGCTTCTTTAAAATCTTCTTCATTGCCCATCCTCTTGTTCAGATCTGTTCATTTATCCGATGCACCCGGGGATCCTCGTAAGCGTCCATAAAGTCTTCCCCCAGCCTTACTGCCTCGTCTGCAAACTGAATCGCCCTGACCTCCGTCAGCACCCCCACTACCTTCTTAAACCTTAAGTCCGGAAACAGATTCAATATTTCCATGGGCACTGCGGCGTCAAACTGAGGAACCTCCGCAAACAGTCTCCGATAGTCCAGTTCATCTCTGGGATGGGGTTTTAAAAATACAGTGCCTTCTGCCTCGTACCGTGCAATCAGATCCCGGAAAATCTTCTCTCTGACCTCCAACGAACAAAGCGGCTCCGTGAGAATCAGTATCTTATCCCCGCACCGGCCGCTCCCCGCAATCTGGCGCTCCAGTTCTTCTCTGTTCCGGATAAAAGCCCGGAGCAGTACATCCTTATCCTTCTCCGTCAGCCTGTCCGTCAGTTCCTGACGGGACTGTTCAATATAGCGGGGACAGGGGTATCGGATGGCGGAAATGTCATTGACCTCCATATCCAGACAGTATTTCCCATATCCGTTCTGCACTAAAATAAGATTTAAATATCTGGAGAAAAATGCTTTCAGCTTAAAGTGCCTTCTGTTGTCATACCGGGCCGCATCGTAATTTTTCAGACAGTTGAGCCCGTCCTCCAGGGCGTGATAATATATTTTATTCTGATTCAGATAATAGCCTATGGGATCCGAATCGCAATAGACATAAATATCCCTGTATCCTTTAAAATCCACCGGCACCAGAGGCGCTTCCAGATCGGCAAACCGTCTTGTGAACCGGATGCGGTTCCGCAGATTGCCCGCAAAGCTGCCCGTGTCCTTTCTGTACTCCGCCAGCTCCGGAAAGGCGCCCTCCCCTTTCTCATCAAACTCAATCACTTCTCCGAAAAGCCCGGTGCTTTCTACTCTTGATTTCAAAGCTTCAAAATCCGTGGACATCTTTGAGAGAACCAGGTCGGCTTTCTCCGGCTCCCCTTCGCTCCTGCGCTTCAGTTCCTTCAAAAACGTAACATATACATGATAATAGGTATGGCACACATAAATACGCGCCTTCTTGCATTCCGCGCCCATTCTGCTCCTTCCTTACGCCTGCTTTTATTCAGTCCTATTATTGTAGCACACTTTTCCCGACGAGTAAAATATTAAGATTCCTTTTTCTCCTGAAGTCTGCTATAATACACTCAAGAATACACTCAAGAATCCAGACGCTTTGCACTTAATGATTCTTTCGTTATGAGAGGGGAAGGACTGTCATGAGCATCAGCAGACGAAAAAAAACACGGATCGGAGTTATCATCTTTTCCTTTATTGCTGCCCTGTTGAGCGCTTTTTTTCTGTATTTCTTCATGCAGCAGCGCCGCAGACCGGCTTATCCGCCCTATCATGTGGAGAACATTCTGAAGGATGCCGTGCGAAAAAGGGACATGGCACATATTACTTTTGACGCATATGACACCGTCTTTCTGTCCACGTTTCCCATTAACACCTATGACCCGGCGGACTATCTGTACTTCTACGCCCTGACTCTCTTAAAGACAGACTATGTTCTTCCCGACTTTTTTTCCCTGCAAAGCTATATGGAACGCATTGCAAAATCAGACCATACGGTTTCCACCGTATATCTGGGGATTCGTCCGGACAGAATTTCAGCCGGGGAAATAGCTTTGCTGGCCGACGCCTGGCCGGATCTGAACTTTGAGGTAATCCTTGCCTGTCCTTCCATAGAATACTGGCGGCAGCTGTCCGATTCGGAATATAAACGAACCCTGGATGCGTACTGTGATTTTCTCTCCGACATCAACACTGTTGACAGGGTTCACGCTTACTTTCTCTCTGCAAATGAGTGGTTGATCGCCAATCCGGCGCTTTATAACGGCAGTTTCAGCCTGGCGGCGGATGCAATGCACCTTGTCATGGCCATCAGCACTACCAGCGGCTACTATCAGGTCACTTCCGACAATGCGGACATTCTCTCCGCCTCCCTGACGGAGCTGACCGCCGCCGAACGTACTGCCCCAACCGTCTATCCCGACCTGAGTGATACCGCCATCGTCTTCTTCGGTGACAGCGTCACCGGCAATTATACGAACGGCATGTCCATTCCGGGAGCTGTGCATGGTCTTACCGGCGCTACGGTCTATAACTGCGGCTACGGCGGCAATTCCGCCGCCATGCGTGAAGAATACCCTATCGCGCTTGCGGGAATTGCTGCTGCCTTCGCAGAACAGGACCCTTCCGTCCTGCCGGAGGGCACCCAGGTATACGCGGGCTTCCTGGAATATGCGGAAACACCCCCGGAGACAGACAAGCTCTGCTTTGTCATCAATTACGGATTGAACGATTATTTCTGCCAGCTTCCTATCACGACAGAAGATCCCTATGACATTTTTTCCTTCAACGGCGCCATCCGCACTGCGATAAACTGCCTGAAGGAAAACTATGCGGACGCCCGGATCTTTCTCTGCACCCCCAACTATACCTCCTTTGTACCCGAGGAGATGCAGCTGCCCCTGGAGGAGTATATAAACGCAGTCATTGCCCTGGCCCGGGAGCTGGACGTAGAGCTGATTGACAATTACGGCTCTCTGGGAATCGACGAAACCAATTACGAACTCTATCTGGCAGACACAGTGCATCCCAACGAAACAGGACGTTTCATGATGGCCCGGAAAATCATCAGCGCAATCGATAAATAACCAGCGCCTCATCCCTGCCGATTTCCCTGTACCCGGCGTCCGCGCACATACGGTCAAGGCTGTCGCCGGGCAGTACCGCCATATATCCGCTTTCCAGGGCGTCAAAATTTTCCGCCGCATATTCCGGCGTACAGAAGCTGATTCCGAAGCCCTCCGGCAAAGCATACAAAAGCTGCCATCCGGTATAAGACAGGCCTTCCTCGGGAGTCTCCTCCTGCAGCGCCCAGATAACGGTATTATCATAGGCTGAAACACCGGACTCACGGTTCAATTCCAGTTTTATCTCAAAAGTCTCTTCCCATTCGGCAAGCTGCTCCGCCTTCTCCTCCTGCCTGTAGGGCAGTTCATAATACAGGGAATCCGCAGGCAGGTATAAGTAAAGGTACGCAAAAAAGGCACTCAGCACTGCCGCCTTTACGCAATACCCGGCATCCATAAGCGCAGCCGCAAAAATGCCTGCAGTTATAAAAACCGGCAGCTGCCTGCCGCCCTCCTCCGGCCCGTATAGAAACAGCATACCCAAAAACACAGCCGCGTAACAGATCATAAGATGCACCTGTATTACCAGCCGGTTATACAGCCTCCGCCGCTCCGTCACATTTTCCTCATCCCGCACCACACTGTCTTCGGAATCCCTGCTCAAACGCCGAAACCGTCTGCGATCCAGAAGGCTCTGCCCTGCCAGAATGCAAAATAGAAGTGCACAGCTGCAAAGAAAAGCCCCCCCGGGCAATCCCGTGCGGAGCCCCTGAACCATGCTCTCCCGGATACGTTTTGCCGCATAAAGGGGCCCGGCAAAGTCCGTCTCCGGACCGGAGCCGGCCCAAATGCAAAGCCCCAGCGAAACCCCCAGCACTGCCGCCGACCCCCAAAATCCCCGCCAGCCGTCCCTGCGAATCCAAAGCCGGGACGGCAGCAGCAGAAACAGCAGCAGCCAGGGGCGCATCAGCGTCATAAACACTCCCAGTACAAACAGCAGCACCAGCTTCCGGATCCTTTTTCTCTCTAAATAATTCACTGCCAGCGCATAAAAAAGAATTACCATATCAAAACAGAGAACCTCCGGCATTCCGGAGAGCATATACCTTGTAAAGGGAGTATACAGGGAGAACAACAGTGCAAGAATACCCAGCTGCTTCCAGGCGGGCTTTACCAGAAGGACAAACAGAAAGCAGGCCAGGGACGTCAGTACGATGTTGCAGACCACGGGAGACCACAGCTTCCATCCGAACAGCAGCCCCCAGATTACCCAGGGCAATACCGGGATGGGATTCGACATTACAGCGGAAGAATTCGGCCCATGGCCCTCGTTAAAGTCAAAAATCCCCCGGGGCCAGCCATAATGAACTATGCCCTCCGTCTGCTTGTAATAAAGCAGTTCATCGCTCCATGCGCCGGCAGGCAGCCAGACGCTGCTGATGGTCTCACCGTCCAGCGCGCACCGCACGAAACAGCACAATACAGGAAGCAGTGCCAGAAGCACTGCTTGGGTAAATACCATATATCTTTTGTCCTGCTGCCACCATGGCCTAAATCTCTTCATCAAAATTAATTTTCTCCCGAATCACATATTGGGGCGAATTGTTCAGGCTGATGTAAATGCGCCCGATATACTCTCCAATCAGTCCCAGCATCAGCATAATCATTCCGCCGAAAAACACCAGCGCCGCCATGGTGGAACTGAAGCCCATCGGCACATTCGGCTTCAGCAGCCGTTTTACAATCGTATAAACTCCATACACAAACCCTAACAAAGCGCTGAAGGCTCCCAGAGCCGTTGCAATCCGCAGAGGCTTTACGGAAAATGCGGTAAAACCGTTAAACCAGAGACTCACCAGCTTTTTCAGGGTATAGCCGGAAGAACCCTCTTCCCGTTCCCTGTGATTTACCACCACATTTGTAATATTCTTCGTGGCCCGCAGCACAAGGCCGATAACATAGGGATAGGAATTTTCATACCGCACCATATCATCCACCACGAACCGTTTCACTGCAAAATAGCTGGACACATACAGACCGGACGGTTTCCCAAGCATGGTTCTGGCCATAAGATCGTTGACCCTGCTTCCCATATTGCGGAATGCGGAATGCCGCTTGTGTTCATAGCGGGCATACACCGCGTCGTATCCTTCCTCCAGCTTGTCCAAAAGCTTGTCCGCCTCGTCCGCAGGCGTCTGTCCGTCGTCGTCCAGACAGATCACATAGTCCCCGTCGGAATGCCGCAGTCCGGCCATCAGCGCGGCATGCTGTCCGAAATTCCGCGAAAAGGCAATTCCCCTGATATTGTTGTTTTCTTCACACAATTTCCTGATTGTCCCCAGGGTATCATCCGGCGAGCAGTCATTCACCAGAAAAATATCATATTCATATTTTCCCAGACTGTCCATTTTCTCTTTGATTTCCGATACCACATGGGGAAGCGTGTGTTCCGAGCGATAACAGGGAATCACAAAACTGACCTTTTTCATACTTACACCCCTATGCGTGCCTCAGCACGCGTACCAATCAATTTATCCTCATTGCTGCCTGTAGTATTCCACTACCTTCTTTACTGCATGAATCACATCCTCCACGTCCCGGTCGGTCAGGGAATAGTAAAGAGGTATGCTCATCACTTCCTCATAATACTTCTCCGCGTTGGGGCAAAGCCCTCTTTTATACCCCAGCTTCTCATAATAGGAATGCCAATAGACCGGAAGGTAATGCACCTGGGGCTGCACATTCTCCGCAGAAAGTGCATCGAAAAACTGCCTTCTGTCACAGCGCAGCTTCTCCGGCTTCAATCTCAGAATATAGAGATGCCTGGTGGTATCCGACTCCGGAATCTCACGCTGCACTGTAAGCTCCGGCATATCAGCAAAGGCCCTGTCATACTTTTCCGCGATTTCTTTCCTGCGGGCGGAAAATGCAGGCAGCTTCTTCAGCTGGCTCCGCAGCAGCGCCGCCTGGAAGTCGGTCATACGGTAATTGTAACCCAGCTCTACCTGTTCATTATACCACGCTGCATCCGTGGGATGCACCATTTCGTCCTGATTTCGGGTAATGCCATGGGTACGCACCCGCATCAGACGGCGATACAGCTGTTCGTCATTGGTGGTAATTGCGCCGCCCTCGCCTGCGGTAACCGTTTTCACCGGATGAAAGCTGAAACAGGTCATATCCGCAATGCTGCCTATGGGCTGTCCCCTGTACTTCGTCCCGATGGCATGAGCCGCATCCTCTATCAGAAGCAGCTTATGCTTCTCACAGACTGCCCGGAGCGCATCATGCTCCACGGACTGCCCCGTAAAGTCCACCGCCACAATCCCCTTCGTCCGGGGGGTTATCAGCTTCTCAACCGCCTCCGGATCTATATTGTAAGTATCCGGCTTTATATCCGCAAATACGGGTGTGGCGCCGCAGTACAGCACACAGTTGGCGGAGGCCGCAAAGGTAATGGAGCTGACGATCACCTCGTCCCCTTCCCCAAAGCCTGCGGCCAGCGCCGCCAGATGAAGCGCTGCCGTGCCGTTTGCCACCACCACCGCATACTTTGCCCCGGTGACCTCACAAAGCTCCTTCTCCAGAGCCTGTACCTGCGGCCCGCAGGTAATCAAATCGCTTCTCAGCACCGCAGCCACCGCATCTATATCATCCTGTTCAATACACTGTCTTCCGTAATATATCTTCTGTTCCCTCACCGGAGTTCCGCCGAATACCGCCAATTTCTCCATATGAATCATCCGCCCTTCCTGAAAGCCTGACAAACTTTGCATCTGCCTTATAGTTTAACAGGAATCCGCCTCTGTTACAAGGAAAATAATATAAACTTATCCGTTCCCCGGTCTGCAGACCCTCATGCGGGCAACTATAGTATGCAATAATCCTATTGACTTGTACTTTTTCGGTGATATAATTAATGATATATAAAATAATACAAAGGAGGTTCATGTATTATGAACAAAAGAAAAAAACTGCTTGCAGCTCTCGGCAGCGCGGCATGCGTAGCCCTTGCGGTTCTGACCTGCCCCGTCTCCGCCATTTCCGTCCAGGCGGCCGCCGCCCCTCAGGAAGAGGCAGTTATGCCCATGTCGGATGACATTAGATGGAAGTATATCGTGTTTAACCACAGGCTCTACCGGCGTCTCTTTAATTATTCCACCAACACCTGGGCCGGCAAGTTGGAGTATGTCATGGAGTGGCCTTACGAATGACGAATGATGATTGATGATTGAGTAAAAAGCGGCCCCTCTGCGGAGCCGCTTTCTTTTTTGTTTTATTTTTGGTTTACTTTTTTATTTACTTTTCTGTTTTTACTTTTCTTCTGCGGATTCCGTTTCCGCCCATTCCTGCTCGTCCATGACAGATATGCCTGCATACAGCTTCAATGTGTCCACATTCTCTATAAAATGACCGTACAGATAAATGTCATAGGTACCGTCTGCTTTGGAAACCGCGCAAAAGCAGTCATCCGTGGACGATATAGCGCCGTCATAATCTACCCAGTGAAAATCATAGCTTGCCTCCAGTGTAAAGCAGTAGGAACCTATGTACACCAACAGCGCAACGGCCGCCAACGAATAAGACAGGAAGCCTCTCCTGCGCCTTTCACCCCGCATCATATCCTGCCGGCGTTCCAAATCCTCGCTCCTGACATCCGCTACGGGAATGGCGGCGTCAGCACCCGGCATGACGGACTTACCGCGGATTTCCTCATTGATGCGATCCAGAGTCCTGCAATAAATTTCCCCGGATGCTTCGCTGCCTTCAATGAGATTTTTATCCACACGCATCTCCAGCAAAAGATCCGTATTAAGTCCCATCTGCCTTGACAGGGGATTCCACCAGTAAACAGCCTGCAGAATACACATGGCGTCTTTAATCAGCGTGTCATGCCGTTTGTAATGTGCCGCCTCATGGCGCAGGATACAGTAAACTTCCTCGTCCGAAAAGTCCATGGTGCCGGGAATGACTATGTATGGCCGGAAAGTCCCGTACTGCATGGGCGTTCCGTAATAGGGAACCTTCACCACCCAGAGGGAATTCCCGCCTTTGCCGCAGATCTCATCCATCATGGCCTTATAGGGCTCCTGATTGTTCATCTTCTGTCCGTATCGGATGATATAATGCCTGAAATTTGATTTTGCCTTAAAATATCTGTACAGATAATATACTGTCCCGCCAAGCCATACACATCCGAAAATCGAAGAGATGGAAATTTTTATTATCCCAAAGGTGAAAAAGGGATGGCGCAGCAACACAATGCCTGCGGACAGCCATTTGGGAAAATAAACGTTTCTTGAAAAGGGCGTTTCAAAAGGAACCAGAAAACGCAACACAGCCAGCATCAGAAATACAGCCACCAACTTATATCCGATTGACAGCATAATCTTCTGACTCCTGACGCACTTTCCCATCACAACAATCAGAAGATTGCCTGCCAATATTGTCATTAATACAGTAGAAAATGAATAATTCACAGCACTTTCCTCTTATGACTTCAGCTTCTTCTCACAGTCTGAAATAACGGCCTTCAATTTCTTAATTTCGGCTTTCAGCTTCTCCGGCTGTTCCTCCACATGCAGAATTGCTGCGCAGATATCAGACTGTGCAATAACGTTTTTAAAGTTGGCGTAATCTGTTGCGAAATTGTCCATGATAACGTCTCTGGATGCTTCTGTAGGGCGGTAAGTCCGGCTCAATACCTTTCCGCTGTGGGTGACGCCGTCTACCTCTACCAGTCCTTCCTTTAAAAGCTTTCTGAGAACGGCGATGACGGTGCTTTGCGTCAGTCCCCGCATCTCATTTACAATATCCGTAGAAGTCATAGCATCGCCGGACTTCCACAGGATATTCAGTACATCTAATTCTCTTGGGTTTAATTGTGCCATTTGCATATCCTCCTTATATAGGCATAATTATATCATTAATGATAAATAAGTCAAGCATCCTGAAGATTTTGTATTCTTTCTACCAGTTCTTCAGGCGGAATGGCATCTTTGAACCAGTCGTACAGTTCCATAAAGTTCTGAAAAAGAACCTCCTTTGACTCAGGCGTAGGAACATAGGTTCTCCCCAGCACCCTCCCGCAATAAGTTGTTCCGGAAACCTCAATCAGTCCGTCTTCCAAAAGCCGTCTTATAACAGCGGTTCCCGTGTTTTGTGTAAGTTCCCTTTTTTCCGCCACAATATCGCTGCATGTCATCGGCCGGTTCTCCCGCCACAGGATATTGAGCATGTCGATTTCTCTTTGGCTTAACAATTTTTTCCCATCCTTCACCTTATTTTTTCGCTGACCGCCTCGTAATCCCGGCCAACAATTTTTATTATATTTACAGTTCTTCCTATATGTCAAGTGTTTCGGACAAATTTTCTCAATTTTCTTTTTAATTTTTCTTTTGTTTCCAAAATAGACGCAAATTCATCTTTCTTCCGTCAATTATTTGACATCATTACATACTGTTCTCACATTAATAAACAAATAAAATCAGCCGCCTTATGCTGTAAAAACAGAAAAGCTGCCATGTCCGACATTTCATGTCTTTCATGGCAGCTTCTGTACTAATTTAATTCCGCTTCAGCACGCTTCTTCAATAGTTCTTCCCGAATTTCGTTAATGGACGGCAAGGGCACTGTAAGAAAATTATTCTTTAATCTTATCAATCTCAGTAAGATTTACACCCAGACTTGTTAGGGTGACCTTTAATTCAATATATCGGTCATGCATCGAATTATAAGTGTCCGGTGCTACATCTTTAATCGAAAGCATCCAATTCTGAAGCCTTGAAAATTCGGTAACATAATCTTTAATAATATCTGCACCGCTTGGCATATAATCACCTACTTCCCGAAAATGTTATTGGCATGGAACTTACACATTTATTATAGCAATCTTTTTTCAGCATGTAAAGCTTTTATTTAAATGTAGCATTATTTTTACACGACAGCCTTCACTCCGCCACAAGTCCGCCTAAGACTGTAATTTCCTGCCTCTGCAGCAGATCCAGTTCCTTCAGTATCTCATCATACAGGGTTACGCCTGCAGTTTCCACAAGCACCACGCTCTCAGCGCCGCCCAGCTGCTCCATGGCTTCAGCGTCATACAGCACATTGCTCAATGTATTGACCTGGAGCCCGGCTTCCTCCAGCTGCTTCTTTATCTGTCCGCAGATTTCCAGTGTGTTCCCCTTCAATTCACACCCGAGAAGGCACACCGACCTCGCCCCCTTCTTCCGCGCTGCCATCTTCACCGCAACCGCCGCCAGTCCCACGGATTCCTCCGGGGTAAACCTCCTCTGGTTATGATAGCGCAGCTTTAATATCCACTGATCCACCACGCCCAGGAAACGCTTTCGGGATACGGCAGGCACCGTTCCGAGCTGAGGTATTCCGTAAAGCTCGCAAATGTCATCTGTACTGCGAAGCCGATTGTTCATACTATATTTTATAAAAAGCCCAAAGACATAGATGCAGGCAAATAAAACAGCGCCGAACAGAACATACTTTCCGCTGACTCCGGAGGCTGCCGTTGCCGCCGGAGCTTCATGAAACGCGCCCCCCCCATTTACCGGATCTCCGGATCCTGCGTTATCCGCCGGACTGCCTGCAGCCAAGTAATCCAGATATGCCTTTTCCTCAGTTCCAAAGTCCTTCATCAGAGTTGCATAATTGCTCGAAAGCGTAAAAAGCACGGTCGTATAGATGTTCTGCCATTCTGCCACCTCTCTGTCCGCAACTGCCCCCTGGGTACGGCTGAGTAATGCGATCTCATGGCTTCCAACCGTTTGCTCCAGTTCCTTCTGCTGCTGCCGGATGAATTCCTCCGCCGCATCCGCCATGGCGCTGCAGGTATCTGCGTCGTCATGCCGCAGCTGCACGCCCAGCACGAATATGCTGCTCTGCGGGACATTTTGGACAAACACATTGATTTTATCCGCATGTTGACCTGCGCTTCGACCCGCACCTTGATCTGCACTTAAATTCATCTGCCCCAAAGAAATCAGTTCACTTACACTGTTATCCAGACCGCAGCTTTCTTCCGTATACCGAAAAAATGCCTCGCTTGTAAGCAAACGCTCGTAAGCGCTCCTGGCGCCGTATGCGCAGTCGGCATCCTCCGCCTGAATCACAAAGAGCAAATCCGCCTGCTGTATATCCGCCGGTTCCAGCTGCATCAAAAGCGAGTTCTGCTGATAGTCAAGCTGTTCCGCATAACTCTGCCGGATTGCATATGCCGTATGAACCTTAAACAGCTGCTCATCAGCCAGCTTGCTTCTCAGGGAAGCGCCCTGCGCCTCCCAGTGTTTCATGCGCTCTTCCGGAGACATGTTCTGCTGCTCTTCCAGCGTCCGCATCTGCGCGTCCGCCGCCTGCTGTCGCTCCATTGAACGCGCATAGCCGAAGCCGCCCAGCAGGATTCCCCCAAGCAGCATAGCCACAAGCCCCATGCGCCAGTGAAGCAGGAAATCCACAAACATATCCACTAGGCTGATTTCACGTTCTCGCATTTTCACAGCCTCTGAAACCACATTTTCCGCTGCCATACTCAACTTTTCCTCCATACCATCCTGTCCACCACCGCTGTGTAGCTCTGGATGATCTTAACCACCTTGGTGCTGACATTTTCCTCCGCATAATCCGGCACAGGCGTCCCGTAATGTCCCGCCTTGTTCAACTCAACGGCCACCTCCACCGCCTGCAGCAGCGAATGCCCGTCTATACCTGCCAGCACGAAGCATGCCTTGTCCAGCGCCTCCGGGCGCTCTGTGCTGGTCCTGATGCACACCGCCGGGAACGGGTGGCCCACAGAAGCAAAGAACGCACTCTCCTCCGGCAGGGTTCCGGAGTCGGAAACCACGGCAAAGGCGTTCATCTGCAGGTGATTGTAATCGTGAAATCCCAGCGGCTCATGCCGAATGACATGCTCATTCAGGCAAAAGCCGGATTTTTCCAGTCGATTTCTGCTGCGTGGGTGACAGGAGTACAGAATCGGCATATCATACTTCTCCGCCAGCCCGTTGATTGCAGAGAAAAGTGAGTTGAAATTTTTCTCCGTGTCGATATTCTCCTCCCTATGGGCAGACAGAAGGATATACTTCCCCCGCTCCAGCTTCAAATTTTGCAGGATATGGGAGTTTTCTATTTCCGCCAGATTACGGTGCAGCACCTCCGCCATAGGACTTCCCGTCACATAGGTGCGTTCCCGGGGGACGCCGCATTCCGCCAGATAACGCCTGGCATGCTCACTGTATGCCATGTTTACATCCGAAATAATATCCACAATCCGCCTGTTTGTCTCCTCCGGCAGACATTCATCCTTGCAGCGGTTCCCCGCCTCCATATGAAAAATAGGGATATGCAGGCGTTTGGCAGCAATAGCCGACAAGCAGGAATTGGTATCTCCCAGAATCAGCAGTGCGTCCGGTTCTGTCTGCTTCATGAGTTTATAAGAGGCATTGATAATATTTCCTACCGTCTCTCCCAGATCCTCCCCCACCGCATCCATGTATACCTCCGGATCCGCCAGTTTCAAATCCCGGAAAAAGACACCGTTTAAATTGTAATCATAATTTTGTCCCGTATGAGCCAGAATGCAGTCAAAATACTGACGGCACTTTTTAATTACCTCACTCAGCCGGATAATTTCAGGGCGCGTTCCCACGATAATCAGCAGCTTCAGACTGCCGTTATGTCGGAATTGTATTTGGGAATAATCTGTTTTCATCCGTTTCCTCCTTTTATGTCTCTGTCCACCCTCTCCGTCATTGTATCCGGCCTTTCCGGGTCATAGCATTCATTGCTCCACATCAGTGTCACCAGGTCAGTGGTACCTGTGTTCACAATCTCATGGATATAGCCCACAGGAATATCCACTACCTCCAGCTTGTCCCCGCTGACAGAATACTCCGTAATTTCATCTTCTCCATGCCTGCGGAAACGAATTACCCCGCTGCCGCTGACTACTACAAACTTCTCGTTTTTGGTGTGGTGCCAGTGATTGCCTTTTGCAATGCCCGGTTTGGAAATATTGACGGACATCTGCCCCCTGTCGGCACTTCTTAAAATCTCCGTAAAACTCCCTCTGGCATCTCCGTGCATGTTAAGCGGATAAGAAAAACCGTCCTCCGGAAGATAGCTTAAATAGGTGCTGTACAGTTTCTTTTCAAAGCTCCCCTCCGTCATATCCGGCACCATCAGGCTTTTCCTGCTTTCCCGGAATTCATACAGCAGCTTCACAATCTCCCCCAATGTCACCTGATGAACCACCGGCACAAAACAGTAACCGTCTCCGCCTATATGCGGATGTCCCTCCAACGCCCGCAGCAGTTCCTCCACCACGTCATCAATATAGGCCAGACACAGCGACGTACCGCTGTCATTCACCTGTATGGGCAGACCATGAGCAATATTATGGCAGAAAGTAGCTACTGCACTGTTATAATTCGGCCGACACCACTTACCGAATACATTGGGGAAACGGTATATATATACCATAGCCCCTGTCTGCTCCCCATAGGCAAGCATCCTGTCCTCGCCGGCTTTTTTGCTTCTGCCGTAGGGATTGTCCAGAACCGCCTGAATAGAAGAAGCATTCATAACAGGGCATCTGTTTTCATATTTTTTCAGAGTTTCAAGCAATACGGCGGCAAAGCCGAAATTTCCTTCCATAAACTCTTCCGTGCGCTCAGGCCGGTTCGCGCCTGCAAGATTGTATACAAAATCACACTCCCCGCAGTATTCCTCCAGCATTTCCGCAGGCGTCTCTCTGTCATAGGGCAACACTGTCACATCCGTGCGCCTCTCCAGCCACGATATCAGATTTCTCCCGATAAACCCTTCTGCTCCCGTCACAAGAACCTTCATTACCTGCTCTCCCACTGTGCGATTTCGTCCCTGATATAGGATAAAGTCAGCAGCTTTTCCTTTACCTGCGCTACATTCATTAACTCCGTATTATTGGAGTTGAACTCAGACAGCTTCACCCGTTCCGTATTTCCGTCCGTAAAGTATTTATCGTAGTTTAAATCTCTCTTATCTGCCGGAACGCGATAGAAATTACCCATATCAATGGCATGGGCGCACTCCTCGTTGGTCAGAAGCGTCTCATACATTTTCTCTCCGTGACGGATTCCGATTACCTTAATCTCGCTGTCCGCGTGAAACAGCTCCTTTACAGCCTGAACAAGCACGCCAATGGTGCAGGCAGGCGCCTTCTGTACCATAATGTCTCCGCTCTCCGCGTTTTGAAACGCGTAAACCACCAGTTCCACCGCTTCCTCCAGACTCATCACAAAACGGGTCATGGAGGGCTCCGTCACCGTCAGCGGCTTTCCCTCTTTAATCTGGCTGATAAACAGGGGAACCACGGAGCCTCTGGAGCAGAGCACATTGCCATATCTGGTACAGCAAATGCTTGTCTCCTCTGCAGATACCGTCCTGGACTTCGCCACAATGACCTTTTCCATCATTGCCTTGGAGGTTCCCATAGCGTTTACGGGATAAGCCGCCTTATCCGTGGACAGGCAGATAACCTTCTTTACCCCCGCCTCCACAGCGGACTGCAGCACATTTTCCGTGCCCAGTACATTGGTTTTCACCGCCTCAATAGGGAAAAACTCGCAGGAGGGAACCTGTTTCAACGCCGCCGCATGAAAAATAAAGTCCACCCCATGCATCGCCTTGTCGATGCTCTGGCGATCCCGCACATCTCCGATATAAAACTTCAGTTTATTGCTGTACTCGGGGAATTCCCGTTGATAAAAATGACGCATATCATCCTGCTTCAATTCGTCTCTGGAAAAAATGCGGATCTCACCGATATCCGACGCCAGAAACCTGTTAAGCACTGCATTGCCAAAAGAACCGGTTCCTCCGGTAATCAATAATGTCTTTCCTGCAAACATTTAAGCGGTCTCCTCTTACTATACATTGACATTTCTGCCTTCTGTTGTACAGTATACCACAAAGCTGCAAAATTGCACACCATTTCTTCTCTCCGGTCCAAAATAATCCGCACTTTAGGGAAACACTGATGCCACGATCTTTTCCTTTCAATCATTTTGGGGTTCGTCTGAACAATGGCTTCCAGACAGTGTCCTTGTATTTTCCTTCTGCCCAAAAGGCTGTGATAGTATATGTAGGAACACTGGATTTCAGAAACACCATCTGCTGCGCATTGTTATATCCTAATGCCGCCTGCTCTATGCGCTCCCGGTTCCATCCCTTCTTATACGAATCGCCTGACATCTTAGAAGATTGCATCACAGACAAACCAATCTCATAAAGAACCTTTTTCGTCAACCTTCTTTGCTCATCGTTCTCGAACCAGCTGTCTTTTCCAGATTCCAGACATTGTACGCTCATGTCCTCGATATAGTCAAAAGCGATTTTCTCCAGCCCTATTTTCATCAACTCCGTCCGAATAGCTTTTTCATTATTCTTATTGAATGCACAAAAGAAAAACTGAATGTCCTTTTTGCACAGGGCTTCCCGACACGCTTCCGGCAGCTCTTTCACATGCTCCTCCTGCGTCCTTCGCTCTGTTACTCCCATATACTCCTGCATAATAGAAATAACCTGCGTACCAGAATAAGAACCATCATCAAAGAAGGTTATTCTGTTAACCTCTTCCATCTGCAAAAGTTCTTCCAGACTACGCTCTGTCTCAATTATCAGGTCTGAACATTGCACATCATTCCAAAAATATGTCATATGTTTGGCACTATCACGCAAACTCCCCAACGGAACCATATATAGCTTACCATCTCCCCGCGCCAATTCGTTAAATTTCGGAGCAGCCTTATGGCCAATATACTCCCGGTCAATAATCAGCGCATGCTCCAACATAACACATATTCCGTTCAACAAACTGCTGCATTTACTTTTATCCTCACAGGCACATAGAAATTGTTTCAGAAATATTTCCAGATTCTCTTTGGTAATCCGATATCCTTCCGGGCCTTCATACCCGTTAAACCGTCTTACTATGTCAATAATCCGTTTTTCCCCGATACAATTATATAAAAGCGTGTCACTAAGCAGGTCGGGAGCATCATCATAATATCCCTTGTTAAACAACGCTGCCCGTTTTCCGTTTACGTCTTTCAAATCATACTTACCGCAGGAAATAGCTTCTTCTCTTAAAAAAATATGGTATCTCCTCATAAATACTTTTTCTACTGCCAGAAAGACCAGAAGCTTATCATCCGCATCCGTAACTATATACGAGGACAAACTGCTTGTCTCTCGGCTACTGACCAACTCATATCCTCTGAAATCTCTCTTGTACCCATTTCGCAAATCGATTGGCACCTGTATCTTGCTATGTCCAAGCACCTGTGTAGGTGCCTGAATCGCAAAAATCTGCACTTCATTACTGTTTTCTCCGGCATATTCCAGCAGCTTCTGAATGACCTGATATTCCTCCTTTATTTCACTGATAAACTTCCTTTCGTCCTTCGAATCAAAGGCAGACATAATCGAATCCCAAAATGCCTCTGTACATTTTTGTTTTCCCTCCAAATAATCCGGAGTAAGGCATACGACTCGTTTGGGCAAATGACGTTCATATATTTTTTTGATTTCCTGATATATAGCATCAATTTCTTTACAATCGTTCTCGCTTCTTCCATATTTCAAGTTTTCAAAAAAATAGGAATTGAAATCTTCATCCGTGTGCCGGAGTATTTCCAAAAAATCTACAAAAAAGGGTTTTTCCAAATTTGCAAGTCTATTTATGAGTCCGCGGAATTCCGTTTCTGCCGTAAGCACTTTATGGTGGTAGTATACGCTGTCAAACATAATCGTTCTGGCAATACATAATTGAAATAATGCCTTTTCCGCAGAATCCTGCATAGCCAGTTCATAATAGCCCTCTCCCACATTTGCGTCTTTATGCCATAATTCGGAAAAACATATCTCGTCATTTTTCACTACACTTAATTTCTGCGTTATTCTCGATATATCCACTGCCACAGGTACTCGCGTAACATGCGAATCCCGGGACAGATAATCGCATTTATCCGCATCGATTGGACCATTTATAATGCTGGAATACGGCAGAATTTCTCTGTCTACAGGCACACCGACAATCAGGGAAGATATATACTCAACTAACTCATCAATGTCTATCGGGCGTCTTCCATTCAGACCCTTTATACACCCTGCCACCTTATTCAGTAATTGATGAACTGCTTTTGTATTAACAATCATACATCCCAACAGTTCATGTAAAGCAGTCCTTTTTCCCGCTTTCTTTTCAAACGTATCCAATAACTCCTTAATTTGTGCATTTCGCTTATATAGCGGACTTTTGGAGAAATAATGTTCTGAAACATGACTAAGAAACATATGACCCGAATCATGAAAAATGGCTGCCAGACGCACGACCGCTCTGAAATAGTTTCTATCTTCCTCTTGCGTCCCCAAATCACATCTATTTATTGCCGCCGCCATTCGGTCTGCCAGATATGTAACTCCTAATGTATGATAGTATCTTGAGTAATCGCAGCCACAGTATACAAAACAGGCTAATCCTAACTGCTTAATCTTTCTTAAACGCTGTAACAAAGGGGAATCTAATATGTATATTTCTCCGCCGGAAAACTCTATATTTCCCCACACTGCATCAAATATTTCCTTATTTTCATCTTTCAGGCTAATTCCTTCCAGACGGCTATTATACCTGAATAATATCTCATTTGTAAATTGTTCTATTTCGTCAAAAATTTCTTTGAATTCTGCTTCTGTAAACAATTCCCTAAAAGACATCTCTGCCGACATCCTCCTTAATTTATCTCAAGTAGATATCCCTGTTCAATAACTTCACTTTCGTTTCGATTCTTTTGCTCCCTGTCCTACACTTAAACCTATTGTCTTTCTATACCATGCAGCTTATGCCTTTTGAATTCCCCTCTTGAAACAATCTACAAGCTGTTGAAATTGTTCATATGCAATTCCTAATTCATTATCTTGTACTAAATCATTGACATAATCATCCTCCAACTTAAGGTTTGCCTTTATATAATGCGGATTTTCCAGAGATACGATCCTACCGTTGAAGCTTTCTATAATTCTGGAAAACTGGCTAAAATCTCCCCTTGTTGTATACTTTAGAAAAAGCATGCTCAGTTGTTCAACATATGGCCCAAATTTCTCTGCATTATCCCGATAATAATCTGCCATATTCTGTATACCGGCTTTAAATTCCTGATTATTGATTGGAATCGTACGAACCTCTGCCTTACACAATGCTGCCAAAAATTGTTTTACAAATAAGATTTTAGGTTCCATTCTCTCCCGCCTGTCTTTCTCTTGTAATAATATAGGTCAGCAATATCAACTTTATTCAAACATTCTCTTGCAACATTTTCTTAATTGTACCACACATCCGCGAATTCCGCAATAACGGAAATTCCTTGAGACACATAGACAACAATTTAAACAAAATGTCTGCTTTATTCACCAACACTGCAGACGCTGACCTTGCGCCTTCTTAACCCTCTCTATCACACAGCTGTGCGGCTTATTCTTATTTTCTCTGTCATAGCTTATTCCCACCGGCAGAATTTCGCCGGTATATCCTTCCAGCGCCTGCGTATACTTCCTGTCCTTAATCTGTTGTATGGCAGCGTCTGCCGTCCTGTCATATTTCAGTTCCACTACCAGCGCAGGCTTACTACAGGAGGGAAGGGGCAGAAATACCACATCTGCAAAGCCTCGCCCGGCAGGCATTTCCCGGATAAGCATATAGTCTTTCCGCGCACTGTAATACGCCAGGCCAATAGCGCACCCCAGACTATTTTCGTCATTATAAGTCAATATAGACGCAGCCTCTCCATGAGCCTGATCCAGACCTGCCGCAACACTCGCTTCGTCACCGGCAAGGGTATCCGCGAGAAGCTTCTCCGATGCTTTCAAAATCCGCATAATCTCCGCCCAACCGCTTACACTCATAGCAGTCTCAAATTCCCCTATGATTTCCTTATTGGGAATAAAGACTTCTTTTGCCACGGAATCATAAGCCAAATATCCCAGATGAACCAGCAGCGTCAACACATCGTCTTTTGTGCTGAAGGTACGCATATCGTTCTGGAAACTGCGGGTATTTACTCTGACACGGCCGCCTCCCAGCATCTGCACGACTGCCTCTCTCAATCCATCGAAATCCATGTCAATGTATACCTTCAGCGCCTCATAAGTTTCGGTAGATACCCAGTAATCGGAAAAGTCACGGCATCGCATGGCCTCCACCACAGATCTGGGATTATAAATATGCCGGAACCTTTTAAATCTGTATCCGTCATACCAGCTGCCGGTCTCCCTGAAATCCATGTCAAACCGATCACAAAGCTCCTTCACTTCGTCTTCCGTAAAACCGGTATATTCCTCCAACTCCTTCTGCGCCGTCATCGAATATTCAAAAAACATATTCAGTGCAGAGTGGGAGCCATACTTTTTGACCGGGAGGATTCCTGTCATGTATGCAAGTGCCACATAGGGCTGATCCTTCAGCAGATTCCGCAGAAAATCAAGATAGTGCCGCTGCAGTTCCTCCGCCTCCTGCCTTTCCCGCATCACACAATCCCATTCATCAATCAGAAAGATAAACTGCTTCTCCGTTTTTGCATATATCTTCTCAAGCGCTTCCGCCAAAACAGTCGTCTGCTCTGAAAACAAATCTCCGTATATCTCCCTGATCTCTTCCAGCACGGCCTGCTCAAGATACTCAATCATCCCCTGTTTTCCGGACCTGCTCAGGAACTGCTGCATATTCAGAAACAGGACATCATACTTGTTCAGATGTTCCTGAAATGTATCCTCCGTTTCTACCTTACAGCCTTTAAACAAATCGGCGGAATTACAACCGCAGCTGTAATAAGCTGCCAGCATTTCAAGCGTCATTGATTTTCCAAATCGTCTCGGCCTGCTGACACATATAAATTTTTCTTTTGTATTGATGCGATTGTTGGTGCAAGTTATTAAATTTGTTTTATCCACATATATCTCAGAACGAATAGATTCCCAAAATCCTTTATTTCCCGGATTCAAATAAAAACCCACACAATCACTTCCTTCCTTTATTCGGATTATAGCATATATAAATAAAGAAAGTCCCGGCTCTCCTTTCCGCACAAGCCAACTGCCCTGATGCGTCTACGCATCTGACGACCGGGAATTATTCTGCTGTTGGGCAATCCAACGTCCGTTTTCCTCTGCCATGCCCTGCTCCAGCATCTGCAGATACCGCCTGTGCGCCTCATCCCCCTGATATGGAGGGGCCTGAATACAGTAGAGTGTATATTGCCTTTTTATATTTTCAGCCGCCGCTCTGTATGCCGTCCAGCGCTCCTTGACATTTAACAGCGCCAATAATGCAGTGGAAAAAGATACCAGCGATGTCAATATCGCACTGATGATGCTGACGTGTCCGTTTAATGCAACAATTGTGCTTACTTGCGGAATCGCGATATTAATAATCGAAAGAACTATAAAAATATTCTTATATCTTGCAGCCTTTTTTGAATACCATTCCACGCAGTAGCGTGTGCGAAGTCTGCATATTGTCTCCGGATTCGCACCATACTCCAGAGAATCAATATATATCATGCATTCTTTTTTCTCCCTCATTTTCCCCTCCCCGACGGCCTCCCCTGTCTTCTTTTGTCCGTCAATCAACTGTCACAATTTACAGAATCCCAAATAAGTCATAATTAAATATAGCATATCGCAGCCGTATGCGTCAACGAAAAAGAGCAGGTTGGCAACACCAACCTACTCTTTTCTGTCAAAAGCAGTGAACCTTTTTGTAAAACTCTGTTCACTGCTTTACTGCGTCTGTTAT
>JAMPFR010000160.1 GCA_023664365.1 Acetatifactor muris
GCCAGCCATGGCATGTCCCTTAAAATGGGACAGGACAAGATAGGAATCATAATCCACAAACGCCGCTCCCACATAATTTTCTGTCAGCCTCGTCCCGCCTGTAACCGGCAAAATCATAGATCCGTCCTCATCCAGAATCTGAACATCTGCAATGTCTGTAAACCCATGCTCTTCGGCCACCTGATAATGCATGGCTGTCTCCGCACGGGAACCGCCGTAGGCAGTATTGCACTCCACAATCGTCCCATTTACTGACTGGACCAGATTTCCGATGAGCTCCGGCCTAAGATAATTGCTCGCCGGGGGTTCTCCCGTTGACAGTTTTACTGCCACATTTCCTTCCGGCTCCCAATGTAAAGCCTCATAAACTGCCATCAGGCCATCCGGGGAAATATCTGTTGTCATATAAACAGCAGGAATCTCTGAGGAAGCATCATTCTGCGCAGGATTACTTATGCCTGCCTCCTGATTATCTGCCTGTGACAGTCCTTCGGTATCTGCCCCCTCATCCTCCCCGGATACGGATTGTACCGTGTCCTGTGCCAAATCGCTTTCCCTGCCCGGCTGGCTTTCCGTCTGCCCGCAGCCGGAAAAAAACACAGATGCCAGGGATACCGTCAATAACACCGTCATGAAGCGTTTTTTCATAATCATCTTCCTTTCCATCCGCTTAATGTATATCCTTATTTTTACGGGTATCATTTTTATGGAGCAGCTTAGATAGATAGTACCCTGCAATGGCAAAAAGCCCCATCATTGCCACATAATCCATAAGAAAGAATAGAATGGGTTCATCAAAATCAAAAAACACAAATTGATTTCTCAAAAACATATATTCCACCATCTGTCTTTCCACAAATGCATAGCCTCCATACAGCGCCACGATTACGGCCATGCTTCTCAGTACAATGGTCCGTATGGCTGACTGTCCTGACGTTTTCGTAACATTTCTTATCATCCCCATAATCATGCTGCCGTGAAATCCTGCATGGAGCGACATCAGCGCAAATGCCCAATAAGAAGCAAACAAATGTACCAGCCGCGCTGCCGCCCTCCCTCCTGTGACTGGCAGAAAAGCAAATACATGGCGCGACAGGACCAGTCCGCTGCCCATCAGACCAATCATCAAAAGCAGAAGAAGACAATCAATGGCAGTCCCAAATATCCGAAAAGCAGTATAACGGCCTTTGAACAAAGACTTATGCCATTGGAAGTTTAAGGCATGATGCAGGACAAACAGAAGAAACATTGCCATGCCCAGCCATTCATGTACGGCGCTCCCAATCATTTCATAAGCCATAAGAAGTGGAAGCAGAACGGTCATTGCCAGGTCGATAACCATGCGCATTTTTCCCCGCCGCTTACCGGCGCACGCTTTGGCCGTTCTCACTGTCCGGATCATACCGTTCCCCCATAATCGTAATGCCATCCAAAAGGCTGCAGATTTTTTTCAGTTCAGCGTCCGTAAGCGTTATTTCAGCGGCCCTGACGTTCTCTTCCATCCGCTCCATCTTTGAGGTTCCTGGAATCGGAACAATAAACGGTTTCTGTGCTAACAGCCATGCAAGCGCAAGCTGTGCCGCACTTACCTTCTTTTCCTCTGCCAGGTTTTTAAGACAGTCCTTCAGTTCCATGTTTGCCGGGAGGTTCTTTTCATCAAACCTCGTATTTTGGGCTCCTTCCAGAAACATCCCTTCCACTGCTTCCGTGAGAAATCCCCTCGCCAATGGCCTGTAAGGCACTAACCCAATGCCCAGTTCTTCCAATGTCGGAAGGATTTCCTGCTCCGGCTCCCGCCACATCATGTTATATTCGCTCTCGATGGCCGTTACGGGAAACACCGCATTGGCACGGCGCAGGGTATCCATGTTCGGCTCTGAAATCCCCCAGTGAAGGATTTTTCCCTCTTTATGCAGGGCAGCCATTGTCTCTGCAACGGTTTCAATCGGCACATTGGGATCGACCCGGTGCGTATAATAAAGGTCAATATGGTCGGTCTGCAGCCGTTCCAAGGAACCTTCCACGGATTCCCGGATCACTTCCGGCGTGCTGTTCATAACCATATGCCCGTCAATAAAACGGACTCCGCATTTAGTGGCTATCACTACCCTGTCCCTGACAGGTTTTAATGCCTCCCCGACAAGGCTTTCATTCCGGCCTCCGCCTCCGTACAGTTCTGCCGTGTCAAACATCGTGACTCCCAGATCACAGGCACGGCGGATGATCCGGATGGCTTCCCTTTTACTGTCATCACTGTAATCCCTGCCAATGGTCATACATCCAAGCCCAATGGCGGAAACTTCCAGCCCGCTTTTTCCTAAAATTCTTTTTTCCATGGCAATCCTCCTCATATATTTTATATGTACTCTGTTATTCTGAAACTTTCAGATCACTAAGCCATGCTTCCACGTCTGCCTGCGAACTGGCTGCACTGGAACCTCTTACCGCAAGCCCTTCCGCCAGTTCTGCATCCGGGGCAAGCTCTGCAATATCACCTTCACTTCTCCCCAGTCCGCTTCCCTCATGGCTGCAGAGAGGCCATATCGTTTTCCCCGAAAAATCATATTCCTCCAGGAAAGTAAAGACAGGCTGCGGCAGCGTCCCCCACCAGTTCGGGTAAATGAGGATGATTGTATCATAATCATCCATATCCTCCACATGGGATGCAAGCTTGGGGCGCGCGTCATGATCCTGCTCTTCCTTCGCCTGGTCTGTGGTATCCCGGTATGCCGCAGGATATTTCTCCACAGTTTCTATAAAGAACAAGTCGCCGCCGGTCACTTCCTGCGCCATCTGTGCAAGCAGCTGGGCATTGCCGGAAATGTCATCCCCTCCCTGATTCACGCTGGCAGAAGTGACGGCATCCACGCCTTCCTCAAATTCCATGTTTCCTGCCCTCGAAAAGTATGCAACCAGAATATTGCTTCCTCCCGGTTCCGTTCCATTGTTGGAATCTGCCAACGCAGAAGCCTCCGCTTCATCCGTCTTTGCGTCAACCGTTTCTTCTTCGGAACCCACCGCCGAAGCTCCTGCTTCATCCGACCCCGTTCCCATCTGGGAATCGGCTGTCTGGTTATTTCCTGCGTTTCCGTTGCTGCTGCCGCAGGCTGCCACCGTAAGCAGCAAAAGAAAACAACTCAAAGTAACGAATGTTTTTTTCATGTAAATCCTCCTTCAGATTACTTTATAATTTTTCCATTTTCCGCCCATATAGCGGATGCCAATCAGTACGGCATGGATCCCCCAGTCCGCAACCATCGCCAGCGTGATGCCGACCACGCCAAGGTTCATCACAATGCCAAACAAAACAGATAAAACCACCCTG
>JAMPFR010000161.1 GCA_023664365.1 Acetatifactor muris
ACGGAAATGATACCGGTGGATGTCATCAACAAACTGACCGGGGAGCGTTACTGCCTCCAGCTCAGCCTCGCCCATGAAGGGGAGTTCGGCTTTACCGCAGTGCTTTCCGTCAACTTAGGCCAGGAGAACGCGGGGCTTACCGCAAGCCTGTATTATTACAGCGAAATCTCCGGGGAGCTGGAACTTGTCAGCACGGCAGTGGTTGCAGAAGACGGCACCGCAGGGCTTGAGTTCACCCATGCATCGGATTATGCCATTGTGGTGGATGGGGAGACGGGCGGTGAAGACGTGTCCTCCGGCGCACCTGCAGAAACGCCGGAATCCGGCAGCACGGGGGACAGCGGCACAAGCCCGCAGACCGGGCAGCCGTGGAGGCCGTGGTGGATTATGGTGATCGGCGCAGTGGTGGTCATCATAGGAATCGGCGTGTTCTCTGTGGTGAAAAGGAGAAGGGAAGATGAAGGAGGTGGTGGCAGATAACATGTTTCGGATATAACAGAAGAATTTGGAATCATAAGGCTTGTCAGTCAGTTTATCTGCACGGGAAACCCCGTGCAGGGAAAGGAGAAATATGAACATCAATTTCCATTATTATGTCATTAAGACATTGGCACACTACGCAAAATTCGGCAGATCGGAGGATGACCGGCAGAAACTTGCATATTATTCACAGTTCGTGGATGATTATTATTCAGGCAAGTATCCTGACAATATGCTGATAAACGCGGATGAGACGATTCCGGGATTAAGCTATTTTCAGGCGATTGGAGCGATTAAAGATACCAAAACAAAAAATTGCTACATATTTACACCGGCAATGACGGGTTTTTCATATTTTGGCGCACTTAAAGAATATGTAAGGCAGGATTCCGTTACGCCATTCCATTTTATCCCACCCAAGCCGTTCAACCAGCTCCCCGCCGATGCAGATGATCGCACGGTTTACCGGTGCATGGCTGCGGACAGGAAAAATGATCTATTGATCAACATGATTGTGGACGCGTTTATAGGGGATATTAAAGCCGACAGGGCAGGCGGGCAGGATGAATGGATTGTTAAGCTGGGAATGCTCCTGCATATATATGCAGACACATTCTCCCATGAGGGTTTTTCTGGAGGATGGGGGTTTGAAAATTACTGCAATGTAGAAAAATGCCGAAGGGTGAGCGATCATTCAGATGTAGGAACATCAGAGCTTTGGTATTACGGTCCTGCTATCGGGCATACAGAGGCAATGCATACGCCGGATGTCCTTGATTTCGAATATGTGGCAGTGAGAAAAAATGGGGATAAAAATGAGTATAAAGAGCAGAGAAATAATAGGGAGAGGTATGAAATATGTGCAAAAAATATATACATGATGCTCTGTGACATTTGTGGAACACCGCCTTGCGATGACCAGGAATGGCAAAGAATATTCCAGAAGATATGGGACGCATCGGCAGAAGCTGTACAGGGATCTAATGAGATTTATGATACAGAAAAGCTAAACCAAATTTGGAGACAAACGTTTGCGGAGGATAAGATTGTATATCAGTATCCAGGATATAACCCATATTTTGGGCTGGACAGAATGGAGATAAAGGAGATTGATATCAATGCATTGGAAGCAGCGGGATACAGCAGGGAAGATGTGTCTGAGGTGGGAACCGTTAAAGGAAACCATGCCAGGGAATATGCTACCACACTCTACCAGCCGACCGATGAATTTTTTCTGTGGAATAAATACGCTTATATGCACCGCGGGGAAGTGAAAGAAGGGATCGCCAAAGAAACAGCAATCCTGATTGGTCCAACCGAGGCGGCTGCATCAGAAGAATTAAAAGAGTCATCCTCTAAATTTAGATGTCCGGATGACGACCAGGTCATTGTCGGGCGTTACCACAAGGGCGATGAGAACGGAAAGACTCAATATAAATACGGCAAAGTACAGATTGTAAAACAACTGCCAGAAACAGTGAAGGTAGACATTAATGGCATACGGCTTTCCAAAATATTCTATAGTGAGTATATGAAAGAGAGCAATTCCTGTTTTCTGAAGGACAATGCAGTCATTGTGGGACGTGAACATAGCGGTGATGAGAATGGGAATACACGTTATCTATACAAGAGAGTGTTTGTAGAAACCAATGAAAGGCTGTTTTTGCCGTGTAAAACCGCATCAGGTGAATACATAAAAACTTTTTCTGCAAAGGAAAGCACTGGCGAATGGATAGAATATCCGGTGACAATAAATGAAAATGGGGAGAAAAAAGTCGTTTATGCAACAATGTATGGAAGGGAACACCATGGTGATGAAAATGGCACCACAACAACATATTTTGCTTTGTTTGACATTGACCAAAATGCAAAAGCATTGACTGAGGAAGAGTTCAATGCCTTACAAGGGTAATGAGAAGACCTCCAATTTTAGGAAGCATAGGGAGGATAACGGAAACATAGAGGTACAAAGGAGGTGGACGGCATCGGGCGGATACTTGTAGTCGAGTTCGCTGAGTCAGAATCCCACATATTTGAGGAAGTGGTGTCTGTGCTGAAGAAATACCCCGCTTTTGAGAGTCTGCGGTTTGCTGACGAAACGGTGCTGTCAGTCCCAGGGCTTACAGTCCACCTGGACAGCAGGAAGGTATGCTGCGGTGGGCGGGAGGTGGCCCTTACGGCAAAGGAGTACGGCATCCTCCGCCTGCTCATGGAAAACAGGGGGCGCGTCCTCACATACAGCCAGATATACCGGAATGTATGGGGCGGGGAGGCGCTTGGGGATGAGAGCGGCATGGTAGGGTGCCATGTCCGCCACCTGCGGGGGAAGCTCAGGAAGGCGGTCCCGGATGCCGCATTCACGATCCGGTGCGTGAGGGATACGGGATACAGCCTGGAGGCGGACTCCGGATAGAAAGGACATAGATAGGCGGCCTGGGGATACCGGGCTGCTTTTTTTGCGCCTGCGCAGCTTTCCGGAGAAGGGCGTGTCATGGCGTGTCGTAACTTGCGTTATTCTACCGCTCCCCTACCGCCATCCTACCGTTTTGCTACCGTTCCATGTCCTATAATTATCCTGCCGGCGGGAACGGCAGGGGAAGTGCAGGACTGTGTGGTGTATATCCCTGGAAAGGGGATATTATGGGCACAGCTAAGGCAGGGACAGGCTTTCCGCCACCTGGGATAAAAATACATATTTTTTGGATACATACCGCAGTCCTTACGGGGGCTGCGGACTTTTTTTATTCGACACATTTCTTTTTACCCTCTGATTATTTTCCAAAATCACAGCTTATTTTTAAGAAGAGCGCATCTGCCTTATGGCGGGTGCGTTTTTTCGTTGTC
>JAMPFR010000162.1 GCA_023664365.1 Acetatifactor muris
ATGGGGATCAGCGTCCACATGGTCACACGCTGCCCTTTATAAAAGGGGTAGTTGATCTTACATGTGATCCCCTGTTCCTCCAGTTTCCGGAAAGTCTCCCGCACATAGTAGATGGTCTGCGGCGCATCTGCCGTGGTGAGGTTGTGCTGTACCTCATAAGGGATGCCAGCCCTCCTTACGATCTCCCTGCACACGGCACTGTCCTTGCCCCCGCTGTCCGTCACCACCAGCGGGCTTCCGTACAGCGTCAGTGACATTTCTGATGCCGTCCTTACCCTTTCGATTGCTTTCTGCTCTAAATCCATCTAAAAGGGAGTCAGATATCTTTTCCCTGGCCAGGACTCCGCCTCCTTTCTTCTGGTTTTGGATAGAAAAAGCACCGGCAGCAAACCGGCGCATCCTGATTCCTGTATGATACTGTCACTGCAGTTTCATCCCAAAATTCCCTGTGTTTCCCCTGAATTCTTCTTCCGTTTTCATAAACAGCTCCCTCCCGTTCTCTGCATCCCAAAAACCGATATGCACCTCCCTGCCCCCTGTGCGGACAGGCCGGTACCGGAGCTGCTCTCCCCAGCCATCCCCCGCTATGATGCGCCATTCTTCCATTAGTGCCGCCATTTCCCTCTCTGTCAGCCCTGCCACGGCCTCCACTTCCAGGACGCCCCACAGCTCTCCCCCGCATTCTTCCACACCGGGACGCATGGAGTGGATTTTCCCTGCGAGGATGCGGTTTGACAGAAGCTCCGCCAGGCCGCTGCCGCCATATCCCTCCATGCTCCGGAGTATCTGCCTTTGGATATCCTCCTGGATGGAAAGCGCATCCATCCCCGACAGGATTTCAAACCCACCGGATTCCATGCCGCCATAGCTGGTTATCGTCAGGGGGCTAAACAGGCGGAAGGTCTGGGGCTGTTCCAGAACTGTCCGTATAGGGTGATGCCTGTTCGCCACTACGCCATAAAAGGTTTTGACCGGATGCATTTCCTCCAGCTTTTTCTGGCCGAATTCACCATATTTAAGGTAGGGCTGCAGACCTGCCGGTATCTGTATTCCTTCTGTTTTTAAGAGATACCGGGCGTATGCCTCCGGCTCCAGCGTGTCTGACGGCAGGAATTCATAATCTGCATAACTGCGGATGATCCTGCAGGCGTCCTCCATAGTCTCCGGGAGTTCCGCTTCCAGGGCTGCCAGCAGCAGTTTCCAATCCAGCTCTACTCTCTCCATAAGCGCCCCGATCTCCACCGCAGCTTGGTTCAGCTCCCTGATGGTGCTTCCCGGCGGCAGCGCCTCAAACAGCCCGTCATAGGCTGTAAGCACCCTCATCCCCGCATCATGCCCGGCATGGGCGGCTTCAGCCTTCCTTTCCGCTTCCGCCAGCTCCCCCTCCGGCATGGGAAGTGAAATGCTTTCATATCCATATGGCTGCTTTTTTATTTCCACAGTGAATACTGCCTCCATCCTCCGTTCCCTTCCTGCGCTCCCGCCCGTTTCTTTTTCTGCCGGTTCCTTCCCTGGAGAGACCCTCTCCACAAACCCGCCTTCCGTAAAACAGCCATGTTGCTGCCAATGAATGGATGCGTAAAGCCCATAATCAAAGATTCCCTCTATTTCTTCCGGGATTTCTTTCCCTTCCTGCCGGACCGCATACCGCCCCAGCCCCTCCATGTCACGGATCTCAGGCCGCAGCACATACCGGTCCAGATGTTTCATGGTTTTCAGGACCTGCCCTATGGATGCCGGCCCTTCCATCTCCACAGCGGCAGAAAAAAGCAGCATGTCCTCTGCCCCCATTCCGTCAATGCATCCTGCCAGACGGTTGAACAGCTCCAGATGCCCGTTCTCAAAGACCAGCTCTCCCGCCAGGCTTTTTTCAAGCCCCCTGATTTCGGAATCAACATCTCCCACAAAGGGCATCATTACTGACGGATGGATCTGTGCCAGTTGTGCCTGCAATCTCTGCGCATCAGCCTCTGATGCCGGCAGCGCCAGCCAGAGCCCGCCGTCCCAATTTTCCCTTTTCACATAAATCCTCACCGCTCATCCTCCTTTCTGCGCTGCTACATCTGCAGTTCCATGGCCGGCTGTGCCGCCTGCAGTGATCCTGCTATATCCTCTATTCTGTTGCAGGCATTTTCAATGTCACCCCGGCTCATTCCCCATGCTTTTCCCATGCGCCCGATCACATCCGGGATTTCCAGTATCCTTTCTATTTCTCCTGCGCCCTGGGCTGATGCCATTTCCTCTGCATACCGGCACAGGCCCTTTACCGCCTTTATCTGCGCAATGATGGAGCATTGCCGCGGTATGTTCCCTGTCTGCCTGGCTTTCTGCACCCTTTCGTCAAATTCGCCCGTCCAGTCCCTCTTTTCATCCACTCCCCAATACAGGCCGAGCGCATCGACCAGGCTTCTGGCCTGCCGTATTTCATCCTCTTTTCCCTGGGATGCAATCTGCTCTGCATAAACAGTCAGGCCCTTTATTGCCGACCTTGCCAGTTCCTTGTCCTGGCGGATTCTTTCCTTATCCATGCAGTCCCTCCAAACTTCAAAATAATCCAAGCTGTATACCTTGTCCTGCGGCTTTTCCAATAAAAAAACCATGCACCCCATAAACGGAAATGCATGGCTTTTCTTCAGGTAAAGTCCACCATCGCGGCTGTCGGGCAGATCCTCCGGTATCCGTTCCCTTTGGGGAGGATGTCCGTGCTGTGGCGTACCTTCCGGCTCAGGTATTTCTTGTTCAGAGCGATGCCCCTTTTCAGTTCCCCGCGGAAACTGTTGGGACCGTTCCCCCGCGTCCAGCAGTTGCGTTTCTCCCTTGCTGCACCGGGCATCTTTTTCTGCTGCGGCATACTGTTCAGCCTCCTTTCCTTTCTTTCAGGACAACACTATACCATCTTCCTGGGAAAAAGCTATCCGGAATAGTACACAAATATCCTGCGGCTCTTTGTCCAATTTAAGTAATAAAAAAAGGCTTCCGGGTGATACCCTTCCGCCTGACTTGCAGATACTTTTTCTTTCTGATTTTGTCCGGTTCCCTTTTTCTTACGAAAAAGCCCGCAAACACTGAATATCTGCGAGCTTTCTAGCTGCCGCTCCAGCGGCAGGTTTAGCTCCTCAAGTAGGACTCGAACCTACGACACTTCGGTTAACAGCCGAATGCTCTACCGACTGAGCTATTGAGGATTAGTCAATTTCTTATCGAAATTCTATTAAATTTTTCTTTCCCCCGATTCACTCTTTTCCGGTTGCATATCTATCAATGCTCTACCATTGAGCTATCGAGGA
>JAMPFR010000163.1 GCA_023664365.1 Acetatifactor muris
ATTTGCACCCATGTCATTGGCACACTGGTAAATCCCCGAAATTCTGTATTCGGAAATATCACGTCCCCCGCTAACCCGGACAATATCCCCGACTCCCGCATTCAGATCCGCCGCCACAAATTCCGTCAGTACAATTTCATCCTTACCCATACAGGTCCTTCCCTCCAACATATGAAACCGTTCCGGCTCTGTAATGACATTTGCCGTATAATCCACGCCCTCCACGCTCACGCCCGGCATGGCAAGCATATACTGGTTCGTAATTCCCGTATAAGACCGGATCAGTCCTTCCACATCCTCATTTGTTGCTGTTTCGAAAGGCTGGGCAGCAATGTGCAGGTCAGATGGATTAAAAGCATCCATCAGCCCCTCCCCATTTGGTCCAAGCCATGAAGATATTCTTCCAATCAAAGATGCGAAGAATACAAGCAGCATCGCCACCAGACAAACGCCCATATAACGCATCTTCCCGACAGTAAGCTGGCGCAGCGCCATCCAAAAGCCTATTCCTTTCTGGCAGACAGGATAAAAATAATTTCTTTTTACTACCCTGTATCCCTCCCGTCTACGGATTACCACCATAGGGCTGATTCCCCCTATCCCTGCTGTTTTCAGGTACACAAACCCATATAGTATAAAAAGAACGGCAGATAAAGCCAACAAACAAAGCACTATCGGAATTTTAGAGGGAAACAACAAGCCAGTGGTAGTCAGTGTCATATGGCAGATCGTCCGCGCCGTGGGAACTGTCAGTAAACTTCCCAAAACCATACCGCCCAAAACAGGGAAAAGAAACAGAAGAATTTGTATCTTCTGCAGCTTCTTCGTCGTAAATCCGATGGTTTTCAAAATTCCCAAGTCCGCCATATCCTGTTCCATGACGCTGCCAATACTATGCCCCATTACAATCAGGGACACAGCCACAAGGACAAGGGAAAATGCCAGCAGAATGCTGGTAAACACATTCTGTAAAGTCATCATAAAACCGGAAATGGCACTGTCTGAATGTGTAAACTCCGTATACTGTGAAAGTAATGTATCACTGTTTAAGACTGCGTTAAATTCCGCCGTACTCAATCCGGCGTTTCCCTGAAAAATATGCACCATATACCCGTCACGGGCAAGCCCGTCTATCCCTGCCCCGTCTATCATCCGGGCAATCTCCTCATGGTCTTTCCCACAGATGAGGAAACTTTTCATCCCAATCATGGAACTGCCCATAAAGGGATCTTCAAACCACCCCTTTATGACAAAAGACCTGACCACACTGTTCCGTGCAATGCGGAAACAAATCTCATCTCCAATCTCCACGCCGAACATGGACTGCATGGATGTTGGAACATAGATTTCACCCTGTCTGATTTCGGCAGTTCCTGTCTGATATCCTGTCATATCATCCTCAAATATCCTATATGGATATTGACCCGGTTCATAAGTTACAAGCTGTCCCTCGCTGTCCGACTGATGCCCGTTCACTTCATACTCTGCAAAGAGAATCTGCTGTATGCCCGCCCCCTCCACTTCCGGCAGGGCAGTTATTTCATCCGTCAGCTTTTCTATATCCGGAACTCCTGAAACCCATGCGGTAATTTTTCCAAAACCGAGCCTCTCCATTTCGCTATGTACATAGCTTCCTGAATTTATCCATACTGTCAGGACAGTTACAAGTGTCATTGATAAAAGCAGGATTAAGATAAAGACTCCCGCCAGACTTCCCTTGTGCCGCTTACTGCCTGCAAGCCATAATGTTTTTATCTCCATCTTCTCACCTTCCTACCAGGACAAATCAGAAAGCCATTCGCTTAATCTCTTTTCCCGCTCTTTTGCCTCCGTTTCCCGATATACTCCCATTGACATCTCATCCAGTATCTTTCCATCCTCCAGATACAGAATCCCTGTTCCCCTGACTGCCGCCCGGACATCATGTGTTACCATCAGGATGCTTTGCCCATTCCCTGCAAGTTCTGTCAAAAGACCAAGCACCTCGTCCGTGCTGCGTTTATTTAATGCGCCTGTCGGTTCGTCAGCAAATAAAAGCCCCGGCTCATTGATGACTGCCCTTGCAATTGCCGCCCTCTGTGCCTCCCCGCCTGAAACTTCAGATGGAAATCTGTCTTTTGCTTTTTCTACTCCCATCCGGCTCAACAGCTTTTCCGCCTTCTGCCGTACAGTCTTTGTATCTTTTCCCGAATCCAGATACCCGGCTACCGCCACATTTTCAACCAGGCTTAAACTGCTTACAAGGTGTGTCTGCTGGAACACGAAACCAAATTCGCGGGAGCGTAAAAGAGCCATCTGCCGCTCCTTATACCTGCTGATTTCTTCCCCCTTATACAGCACTTTCCCCCCGGTAATATTGTCCATGCCGCTCAGTGCATACAGCAGGGTTGATTTTCCTGCCCCGGAAGACCCCATAATCACGGTATAGTCACCTTCATAAATATCCACGTCAATGTTTTTCAAAACCTGCTCTTTGCCTGTACCCTGCGAAAATTGCTTACATAAGTCCCTTGCAGAAAGCAACACATCTTTCATATGACCGCCTCCTTCGCATAAGCAGGGCATTCCGTCAAAATCAGCGCTTTTTTCCCTGTGACGGTATCCGGCAGGATTTCCTTCACAAAGCGGATATAAAACTGCACATAAAACAGCTTTTTCTCAGTAAGGATTTTTTCCATCTGCCTCTGTATCTCCTCCCGCACCGTTTTTCTCCGCGTTTCATCAGGAACCTCCGCCAGGATTTCAAACGCAGCCTTGTCTATCCTGCGGAACTGGTAATCCATGAGCCCCCTGACACAGAATCCCTCTACTGCCAGCGGGTGCAGGAAATCCCTGTTTCCCGCCCCGTCCTCAAACCAGAGCATATCCTCGTCGCGTCCAAGCAGGATTTCCGCCCTGCTAAACGGGCTGCCATTCAGTGGCTCCTTCAAAACCAGATGATCCGAAATCCGATAGCGGATCAGCGGCTGCGCAAAATTATAGAGTGAAGTCAGGTACATGGCATCCCCTTCCACTTCAATCACGTTCATATCATCAAATAAAATCATGCCTCCTTCCTGTCCCGTTTCCACACCAATGGCAAGCGATTCACTGGCACCATAAAAATTGATGACCTCTGCGCCAAAAACTGTTTCCATGAAACGCCGGAGCCCGGCTCCCAATGGTTCCCCGCAGGAAATTACCCTCATGACATCCATTTCAACCTCTCCTTTTTTCACAAGCTCCCCTAAAATTTTGATCGCAGACGGATAACCGATAATCATATCAGGCTTAAATGTCC
>JAMPFR010000164.1 GCA_023664365.1 Acetatifactor muris
GCAGTCATCCCCCCGTAAAGGCGATCCGTATCCCCTTCCACTGCAATGACCACTGTATAGCTGACTGTATTACTTTTTGCGGAAGTCGCTGTTGTATTGATGGACTGGATGCTCCCTTTGTAAGCATCATCCCCGTAAGCTGTAAAGGTAATGTCAACCCGGTCGCCTACCTCCAGGTCTACAATATCCTCCTGAGTCACATCCACGGAAATTGTCATATCATCCGGCGCCGCGTAAGACATCATGCTTCCCGTATTCCGCAGCCGGTCTCCCTTTCCATATACCACCTCTGTCACAACCCCGGCACCGTCCGCATACAGACAGCCGTCCTCGCCGACAAACGCTTCAAATGCATCCATCTGCTTCTGTATTTTTTCCTTCTTTTCCTCCGCTTCCTGAAGAGTTTCTTTCAGGCTTTCCAACCGGGCGTCATAATTGAACTGGGCATTTTCGCCGTTTATCAGATTTTCCTGATAGGTTTCCTCCACATCCAGCCTGCTGACAGTTTTCTTTGCGGAAACCGCTTTCAGTTCCTGCTGCAGGCTCTCAATTTCCTTTGCATTGTCTTCCAGTTCCTGCTGTGCGCGGCTTAGTGCGTTTTTTGCATTTTCATACTGTGTCTGCAGATTCAGATACTCTTTCTGCATTGTCATAAAATTTGCTGTATTGTAATCATCTGCAGAGGGCTTCTCTGCCCCTGAAAACTTCTCCAGCGCCTCATTATAATTTTCTGCTGCTTCATCTACTTTCTCCTGCAGGGAGGCAATATTCGCTGTCCGCTGATTTATTTCTACCTGTATCAGCGTAATTTCATTGTCAAGTGATTGAATGGAATTCCGATAAATTGCAGAGGCATATTTTTCATCCAGCTTCCGGCTGTCATAATCCGTCTGCGCCTCCAGGACAGCCAGATTATATTCCGACAGTGCTTCCGCATAGTCTGACTGGGCCTCTACCGCCGCGCTTTTCAAAAGAGCCCGCACATCGGATACACTGGCCTCCGTAAATTTGTACAAAATGTCTCCCTGATTGATACGCTGGCCTGATTTTACATACACTTCCTCTATCTTCAGATACTTCTGGACCGCTTCCTCGTCGGAATCCCCGCTGTCCTCGTCCTCATCCTCCTCATCACTGACATCCAGATCCAAGTCATACAGAACAGAGGTAATTCCGTATTCCAGAGAACCGCTCTCCGATACGCCTACCTTTAAAGTCCCTCGTTCTACTGCTTCTTCTTTGTAAACCCATTGCTCTTCTTTCAGAAGAGGTGCAATGAAAACGGTATAACCGGCCGCCAGCACCAGAAGGCTTCCTGCTGCAATGGTCATAATCAGCCTTTTTTTCTTTTTACTGAGATGCCTATGATTACTTTCTTTCTTTTTCATCCTTGTCATTGTCTCTTCCTCCATCACTGCCCTGTATCCCAAAAATAACTGTTACTGACGCATTCGCAGGAATTTCTGTTGTATCCCCACTCAGTCGAACCGTTACGCTGTATGTGACATTTGTCCTGCTGTTTGAATTAGATACGGGATTTATCTCTGTTACGGTTCCCGTAAATCCTCCATATTCAGAAGACTGTATATAAACATTATCTTCAAGCGCAATACTGGCAATGCCTGCCTGATCTACTGATACCGTGACTGTCATTTCTTCCGGATTACTGTAAAGGAAAATAAGACTCTCGCTTGTCAGGTTCTGGCCCGCTCTTACCATAGTTCTCAAAATAGTCCCATTACTGGAAGCATAAAAGTAGCCGTCACCCACACTATTTTCAAACACTTCCAGATTTTGTTCGGCATCCTTAAGGTCTTTTTTCAAAGCTTCAAAATCTGATTCTGCCTGTTGAATGGCCGTCTCATAATCACTTTCCGCGCTTTCTGCATTCGCCAGTGATGTCTCATAGGTCAGTTTTGCCTGCAATACCTGACTCTGATAATTTTTCTCTGCTTCTGTCACGGCTTTCTCCAGATCGGGAAGCTTTAGCTGAAGGGTCTGCAGTTCAAAGGAAGCATTGACCAAGGCATCCTCATAGTCGCTGGTGGCCTGCTCTAATTTCTGAAGCTGCTTTTCCAGCACTTTATACATAGATGACAGAACTTGGATCTGGTCACTGCTCGGTCCTGTAATCTCCCCATCAACCTCTTCCGACGTCGGCACCACGCCGGGCATATCGGTACTGCCTCCGGTAACATTTTCCGGTAACGATGTGCCGGTACCTCCCATACCGCCGCCCTGCCCGGTCACCTGCGGCCAGGAAACGCCCCATTCGTCCATTTTATCCATTAACGCCCGCAGAGTTTCATCATAGGCCGCCTGATATTCATCCACCTTAAAATAGTCCCTGTATGTATTGTCGTTCACATAGGACTGATACTCTGAAATATCTTCTCTGGCCTGGTCAAGCTCCTCTCTGGCTTTATCTACAGAATCCTGCAGGCCGGATATTGTCTCATCATAAATCTCCTTTGCCTGTTTTCCACTGAGCTTTTTGCTTTCCAGCTCATACTCTGCCGTTATTTTGCTCTGTTCGTATTCTATGGTTCCTGCGCGATACGCAAGATCTGCTTCTTTCAGCGTCTGCTCCAGTTCTTCCCGCGCTTCCGCAATACTCTCTTCCGACAGCTTCAGTACCTTTGTGCCTTCCGTTATGACATCCTCTGAATTTATATATACCTCTTCTATCTTCAACCCGGTTGTAAGATTCTCTACTTCAAAGCTTTCCTCTGTAATGCCGACACTGGTGACACCGCTTGCAGTTATCATACCTTCGGACACAGAAAACTGCATTCCATTCCCCGGCATATTCCCGAATGGAAAATCACCATCCCTTTTCTTTCGGATCAC
This sequence comes from Acetatifactor muris, assembly GCA_023664365.1. GTDB lineage: Bacteria > Bacillota > Clostridia > Lachnospirales > Lachnospiraceae > Acetatifactor > Acetatifactor muris_B. The sequence continues at coordinate 2,851 of JAMPFR010000164.1, forward strand.
CATATACAAAACTGCTGCAACGATTACCAGTAAGAATACCGCAAGAATAACCAGGCAAATTACAAGCCTCTTCTTTTTGGGCGCTTTGGCAGATAATCCTTTTTTCCCTTTCTCTTTGCCGGCAGGCTCTTTCAATTCAGGCTCTTTTAATTTCATCTACAGGACCTCCACATATTCCGATAAATTTATATACACAGTAAATAAGAATTTTGCTTATTTTTTGTCATTTTGGCTTTATTCATTATAATATACATTGTTGAAACGACGCTGAAAATATCCTGCGAATTTGTGAAGATTCTGTGTCCTCGACAACACGAATTTGTTGGATGTTGTTCTCGAAAAATGATTGAAAGCTGATTGAAATTGCTAAAAAAGAGCTGCCTTGAAAAAGATCTGCTCT
>JAMPFR010000165.1 GCA_023664365.1 Acetatifactor muris
GGCTAGGGACAGCAAAGAGTGGATTTGCTGTCTTTTTTCATTCGTATTTACTTTTATTGAATGGTTCGGCAGTATGGACACGGTTTATGACATTTGAGGCGGCATTTCGTTACATAATCCAAATGTCGGACGGATTTCTGCCGAAATAATGAATGTGAGGACAGACATATGAGGTGGGGCATGAGGGTTGCGATATGTGACGAGGAGAGGGAGAGTTGTGCCGGGCTGAAGCGCCTGATCAGGAAACAGGAGACGGACTGTGAAGTGATATGTTTTCATACATGCAGGCAGTTTCTGGAGGACAGGCGGCATTTTGATATCCTTTTGCTGGATATACAGATGGAGAAAATGGGTGGAATCGAGGTGGCCAGAGCGCTTCGGATCAAGCAGGAGAATACAGTCCTGATCTTTGTGACAGCTTTAAAGGAATATGTGCCCGAGGCCTTTGATGTATCGGCTTTTCACTATTTGCTGAAGCCTGTTTCACCGGAAAAATTCTGCAAGGTGTTTGAGGATGCCTGCAGAAAGGTTCGACAGCTGGAAAGCGCAAGCGGCCAGCAGCTGTTTTTTCGGACAAGGACCAGAAATTTTACGATATCCAGGAATGAGATTCTGTATGTAGAAAGCAGGAAACGGAAGGTAGAAATACATACCCTGAAGGATGATATTGCAGTTTATGCCACTATGAAGCATATGGAGGAGCAGCTGGGCGAGGGGTTTTACCGATGCCATAGAGGGTATCTTGTGAATATGGCCTATGTGACGGAATATGGAACAGGCTTTGTAAGGCTGCAGAATGGAGAAAAAGTTTACCTGGCCAGGGAGAAATACTCGGAATTTGTGAAGATTTATACGGAATATTTAAAGGAGGGCGGAAATGTGCTGGTATTTTCCAATAATTGAACCGAGTACCGGGTGGACATGAGATGTGAGCCGAAGAGACTTTACCCTTTAGTGCCGTCGCGCAGCGACTATAAATCAGCAGATGCCGTACAGTACCCGGATGAATTTACGGACGCATCTCTAAGCGGCCGGAAATTCATCCCCCATGACTGGGTACTGGAAGGCATCTGCGGAACTGGAATAGGAGGAAAACATGAGAATCAGAACAGGAATCAGAAGAACTACGACACAAATGTTGAACAACAGCCGGAGAAGGGCAGGGCTAACTACCAGACGCGGCTCCCTTTTGAATTCTTCCAAAGTGAGCAGTACCGGTATAGCCTCCCGGCTGGGCGCTATGAACGCCGCCAGCATGCAGAGTGTGAAAACGGCGAGAGCAGGGTATGAGCGGCTGCAGAAGTCTGCGTCATCTCTGGTAGACCAGATGGCTTTGCTGGGAGAAAAGGCGGATGCGATGACGGAAGAAGGCAAAGAGATAGATATCAGCTCCAATGCTGCAAGTATGGTGGAGGATTTCAATGCTGCTTTAAAATATCTGCAGCAATGTTCAGGGGTACTGAACGATTATTACCGCCAGTCAATGAGGGAAGCGGCAGCAGTTAACAAGGCAGATTTGTCGGAAATTGGCATTACGGTAAGTGCGGACGGTTCTCTTTCCCTGGATAAAACGAAATTTGCAGAGGCTGATAAGGAGAAGGTAAAGAAGCTTCTGGGCACGGCGGGAGACTTTACAAAGCAGATTCGTGCCGTGGCCTCCAGAGTGGCGGACAACGCAAAGGTGAATGTGGAAACCGCTTCCAACCAATACGATTCTGCAGGGGGTATTGCAAATTCCTATCTGAGCAGATTTAATCTTAGAGGTTGATGTAGTTGGTCTTAATGCTTTTGATTTGTTTTTCGGTTGTTTGAAAACAAGAAGAATTCCGAAAAATGCGGAGAATACAAGTGGTTTTGAACGGAAAAGCGGAAAGGGCCGAAAGGCCGGACAGGAGTAAGAATGAGAATAGGTGAAAATGGTATAGGAGCAGACTCCGCTGTGATAAAGAGGACGCCGAAAGAGACAGAGAGGCGTTTTGCAGGGGCAGGGTATGCAGAGGCAGCGCCTGTGGGAAACAGCGCCTGGCTCACATATAGCAGCCGGATCGGGGAATTGGAGGAGAGAGAAATCCGGGATTCGGAAGAGGAGGATCTGCAGGAAAGCCGGGTGAGATCCGAAGCAGAAAAAATCTATGAGGCAGCGGTTTCCGGAAAGCCGAATCCCCTTCAAAGTTTAAGGCAGGCGCCAAAGGTCCCTTATGGGTATCTGGCGAAGGACGGCGTAATTGAATATAATGGCGTCTGCTTTGTCTGTGACGAAAGGACAAACAGTATCTGTCTGGGAGATATGACGGATGAAAAGCAGGTACTGAAGATACCTTTATCTGCCGGCGGGTGTCTGAAGGTAAACCGGGCCAATCTGGGGCAGCTTTCGGATGCCATAGGCATGTTTTGTCCCGAGGATGTGAACCGGATCATGCGGGCCATTGCCCAGGACACCAAGGTTCAGGAACTGAAAAATGAGATAGAGGATACGGAAGCCAGTGTTGGAAACCAGCTGAAGTCGGAGGAGCATGGGAAGGGAGTAGAATCATAGGGTTGGTATTATTCTGAAGTGAGAAAAATCGTAAATGTGAGATAAAATAATTGTAATAACGAATAAAAACAGACAGCTTTAAAACTGTCTGTTTTTGTGCAAACACTTTCAGATTTTCTCTAATCTGCCCTGGCTGTGATGTCAGCAGGCAAAATAATATAAAATGATACTGTTATTTCGACTGCCTGTTCCAACATTATAATAAACGGTTAGCTGGTATCAATCAAAAGCAGATATTTTTTGTGTCAGCCTTATTTGCTGTACTTCATTTTCCATCTTATCAAATCTATCGTTCAGCGTCTGCATCTGGCCATTGAGAGTCTGTACATCATTCTTGAGAGTCGGTATATTATCTTTCAAGGGCCGTAGTTTGACATCCAGCATATCAGAAATCGCCGTTAATAATTCATGGTCACTCATTGATTTCGACTCCTTCCTGATAACGACATTGTAACATGTCTTAGCTATGTTGTCACGCATTATTTGAAAATACGACTACGAATACATAGCAGATGACAGACAAAAAAATAATTATTTTGAATTTGCCTGAAAGCTTGCCAATTAAGTGTCATTGTGATAATATATACTTACATTTAAAAACATTTGCCAACCTTCGGGCATGATATCTTTATGCCCTTATAACAGAATATGTTGTTGCATTGAGAGCCGGAAAATCT
>JAMPFR010000166.1 GCA_023664365.1 Acetatifactor muris
AAAAAAGGAAGAGACGGACAGGATGCGCAGAGAATTTCTGGCCAATGTGTCCCATGAGCTGAAGACGCCCATAGCGCTGATACAGGGGTATGCGGAGGGGCTGTCGGAGGGCGTGAATGATGACCCGGAGAGCCGCAGCTTCTACTGTGAGGTAATCATGGATGAGGCGTCTAAGATGAACCTTATGGTACGGAAGCTGTTGACTCTGAACCAGCTGGAGTTTGGCAATGACGTGGTTTCCATGGAGCGTTTTGACATTACGGCGCTGGTGAAAAATTATGTCCAGTCTGCGGGAATCCTGACAAAGCAGAACGGAATTCGGGTCTGTATGGAGGAATATCCGCCTGTTTATGTGTGGGGGGACGAGTTTAAGGTGGAAGAGGTCTTTATGAATTATTTCACCAATGCGGTCAACTACTGCGGCGGAGAGAAAAAAATTGTTGTGACGCTGGAGCAGAAGGATGCGCTTGTGCGGGTGGGGGTGTTTAACACAGGCGAACCTGTGCCGGAGGAGGCTCTGCCTCATTTGTGGGAGAAGTTTTACAAGGTTGATAAGGCAAGAACCAGAGAATACGGCGGAAGCGGCGTAGGACTTTCCATTGTGAAGGCCATTATGGAATCAATGAACCGGCAGTACGGTGTGGAAAACCGCAGCGACGGTGTGCTGTTCTGGTTTGAATTGGAAGCGGGCAGTACGGAGGGGGAGTATGGAGAGGGAACAGGAGAAGCTTGAGTTGACAAAGGTGCTGCTGGTAGGAGTGGACACGGGGGAGGAACAGGATTCCGACCATTCCATGGAGGAGCTTGCCAGTCTGGCGGAAGCTGCTTATAAACAGGTGGTCGGCATCATTGTACAGCGTATGGATGCAGTGAACAAAGCTTTGTACATCGGGACGGGAAAGGTGGCGGAGGTTAAGGAATATGCGGGGAAGGCAGAGGCGGAGGAGATTGTGTTTGACAATGCCCTTTCGCCTACCCAGATTCGAAATCTGGGAAATGAACTGGAACTGCCGGTGCTGGACAGAAACAATCTGATTCTGGACATTTTTGCCCTTCGGGCCAGAACGGGAGAGGCGAAGCTGCAGGTAGAAGCCGCCAGGCTGCAGTATATGCTGCCAAGGCTGGTAGGAATGCGTGAGAATCTGAGCCGCCAGGGCGGTACCGGCGGAAGCATGAGCAACAGGGGCGCAGGCGAGACAAAGCTGGAATTGGATCGCCGGAAGATAGAGCATCGTATCAGCGAACTGAAAAAAGAGCTGGAGACCATGGAAAAAAACAGGGAAACCATGCGAAAGAAAAGGGCGCGGTCCGGAGTGCCCCAGGCGGCGCTTGTAGGATATACCAATGCGGGGAAGTCCACAATCATGAACCGGCTTGTGGAGAGCCATGGCGAGAGCCGGGAAAAAACAGTGCAGGAGAAGGATATGTTGTTTGCCACTTTGGATACTGCTGTCAGGAGTATCTGTGCCGGGGACAGCAGGCCTTTTTTCCTGGCGGATACGGTGGGATTTATTGATAAGCTTCCCGCAGGGCTGGTAAAAGCGTTCCGTTCTACGCTGGAAGAGGTGAAATATGCGGATCTTCTCATTCATGTAGTGGATTTTTCAGACGGCCATTACAGGCAGCAGATGGAAGTCACGGAGAAGACGCTGAAGGAATTGGGGGCGGGCGATATTCCCAGGCTTGTGGTATACAACAAGGCGGATAAGTGCGGGCTGGAGGAGCTTCCCCGGAGGAAAGACAACCGGATATATATGGCGGCGGGAAAAGGCTGCGGCTTGGAAGAACTGCTGGAAATGATTCAGGATATTCTGTATTCCGACCGGGTGGAAGCGGATTTTTTACTTCCTTTTAATAAAGGGAATCTGGTGTCCTATTTTATGGATAACGCCACGGTGCTGGAACAGGAGTATGTAGAGAACGGAGTGCGTCTGAAAGTGAGCTGCCACAGGAATGACGCGGATAAGTACGGCACATACAGGATAACCGGAAAACGTTAAGTAAACTGTGAGTAAAAGCGAAGCGTCGGGCAGCTGCCGGGGTTGACTGTGTGAAAAAAGTGCGGTATATTATAAGTGCGTGTTAACTTTAGCAGAAGCAAGTGAGGAACAGTATGAGAATGAAAAAGTGTAAGGTCGGTTTAGCGGCGGCTGTACTCTGTCTGGGGCTGGCCGGCTGCGGTGAAAATGCAATTCCGGAGCTGACGGATCAGGAAATGCAGACCGTTGGAGAATATGCCGCTTTCATAATGATGAAATATGACGCCAGCAACAGGAGTCGTCTTGTAACGCTGCCCCCTGAGGCGGAGCCGACTGTGCCGGATCCTGTAGAAACGGCTCCTCCTCAGGAGACGGAAGAGCCGTCTGGCATGGGAGAGGTGGATAATACGCCGGTTACGGATGTATCTCAGCAGGAGGATCCCGGCAGCATGGAGGATGTGCTGGGCCTGGCGGAGGGCGTGAGCGCCGGTTATGTGGACGCGGAAATCTGCGATACCTACCCTCATGACGAGGAGTTCGGCGGCATTGTAGTAAGTGCGTCAGAGGGTAAAAAGCTTCTGGTGCTGCGTTTTCGATTTACAAACGGAACGGAGCAGGAGCAGACAGTGGATATCATTTCTCAGAAGGAGCTGACGTTTCGGATTACAGTCAATGAAAGCTACAAACGCAATGCGTTGCCGGTTCTGGTGCCGGATGACATGACTGCACTCAAAGAAACCATACCGGCAGGCGAGAGTACGGAGGCAGTTCTGATTATTGAGGTGGAGCAGGGAAGTATGGAAGAAATAAGCACTCTTTCTCTTAATCTGAAAAATGATGCAAAAACATATACAATTCAACTTAAATAGTGCTGTATACAGTAAAAAGTTTAGAACAATAAAGTGTTAAAATGGCCGGAATGCCTGTGATGTGGCGGGACTCCGGCTGTTTTGATAAATTGTGTTAAAATTTTACAAAAATGGAAATTAGGTGTTGACAACGGGAAAAGCCAATGATATACTCAATTTCGTCGTGAGAGGATTCTTCGGAACTGAAGACAGGAACTTGAAAAAATTGAAGAAATTTTTGAAAAGTTGTTGACATACCCAAATGGGTATGCTATCCTTAATAAGCTGTCGCTTAAAGTGATGGCCTCTATTGTTCCTTGACAAACAAACAGTAATGCAACCCTGAAAAATTCCAAAC
>JAMPFR010000167.1 GCA_023664365.1 Acetatifactor muris
TAAAATATCTGGAATTGACCGTGGAAAGAGAGGGGAGCCGCCCGAATGACAGGGGACAGGTCAGGATGGTGCGGGTAAATATGGGCAGTCCCGTTCTGGAGCCGGAACGGATCCCGGTGGAAGTCCCGGGAGACAGGGCGGTGGACGAACCGATTCTTGTGGATGGGCAGGAATACCGCATGACCTGTGTTTCCATGGGAAATCCGCATGCGGTTGTATTCCGGGAAAAAGTTGCGGATATGGAGTTGGCGCAGGTGGGGCCGCTTTTTGAAAAGCATGAACGTTTCCCGCGGAGGACCAATGTGGAGTTTGTAGAAGTTCTGGACAGGAGGACCTGCTTCATGAGGGTCTGGGAGAGAGGGACGGGAGAAACTCTGGCCTGCGGAACCGGGTGCTGTGCCGCCGCCGTTGCCTGTATTCTGAACGGATTGACGGAAAACACGGTAACGGTCAGACTCCTTGGAGGGGAATTGTTCATAGAGTGGGACAGGGAAAAAAATGCGGTGTATATGACGGGACCTGCGGTTACCGTATTTGAAGGAGAATTGTAACAGGCCGTAAAGCTGCTTTGAAAAGTGAAAACAAAGCAGTCATGATAAAAATACAGACAAGGAGCAGCGGTGATATTATGTTTAAATTAAATGATAATTATTTAAAGCTTCCGGGAAGCTATCTGTTTTCCGCCATCGGAAAGAAAGTCAATGCCTACAGCGCGGCCAATCCCGATAAGAAGGTGATACGTTTAGGCATCGGAGACGTGACGCAGCCTCTGGCGCCCGCCATCATCGAGGCGCTCCATGGAGCGGTAGAGGAAATGGGAAAGGCGGAGACCTTTCGGGGATATGCGCCGGATCTGGGATATGATTTCCTGAGAAAGACTATTGCCGAAAATGATTACAGAGCGCTGGGATGCGATATCGGGGAGGATGAGATTTTTATTTCCGACGGCGCAAAATGTGACTCGGGAAATATTCAGGAGATTTTCAGGCTGGATAACAAGATTGCGGTATGCGATCCGGTATATCCTGTTTATGTGGATTCCAATGTGATGGCGGGCCGGGCCGGTACCTACGACAGAGAGCAGGACAGATGGAGCGATATTGTGTATATGCCCTGCACGGCAGAGAATAGCTTCGTGCCGGAACTGCCAAAGGAGAAGCCGGATCTGATCTATCTGTGCTTTCCTAATAATCCGACGGGGGCGGCCGTCACCAGGGGACAGCTTCAGGAATGGGTAGACTATGCAAACCGGGAGGGCGCGGTGATCCTGTATGACGCTGCTTATGAAGCCTATATCACGGAGGAGAATGTGCCTCATAGCATTTATGAATGTCAGGGGGCGAGAACCTGTGCCATCGAGCTTCGTTCTTTTTCCAAGAATGCCGGGTTTACCGGTTTGAGGCTTGGATTTACGGTGGTGCCCAAAGACCTGAAATGCGGCGGGACATCCCTGCACTCTCTGTGGGCAAGACGGCATGGCACAAAGTATAACGGTGCGCCTTATATCGTGCAGCGGGCGGGGGAGGCCGTCTATTCCGAAGAGGGCAGGGAACAGCTGAGAGAACAGATCGCGTATTATCAAAAGAATGCGGCCTGCATCTTGAACGGACTGAAGGAAGCGGGGTATACCGTGTCCGGAGGCGTGAACTCCCCTTATGTCTGGTTAAAGACGCCGAAATCCATGACCAGCTGGGAGTTTTTTGACTGTCTGCTGGAACGGGCCAATGTGGTAGGGACGCCCGGTTCCGGATTCGGACCCAGCGGAGAAGGGTATTTCCGGCTGACGGCTTTCGGCAGCTATGAGAATACGGTGGAGGCCGTGGAGCGGATCAAGAAGCTGTCTTTTTGAAAAAAGGGACTTGTGTTGAAACCGGAGGTTTGGGGCGGATGAAAGGAAAAAACAGAGAAAAGAAGCAGAGCTGCAGGCCGATGTGGATTTTGTCGGGGATCCTGGCGGCAGTGTCGGCGCTGGTAATATACAGGACCAACAGAGCGGTTCCGTTCATGATGGACGATCTCTGGTATTCCACCATGCTGTCTGACGACACTCCGATCGCTTCTTTTACTGACATTGTGAAGAGCCAGATCTGGCATTATTATCATTGGGGCGGCAGGAGTATGACCCATGGCATCCTGCAGCTGACGCTGCTGGCGGGAGAACATTGGGCGGATATTCTGAATACGGCAGTCACCCTGCTGCTTGGCGGGATGGTGTGTCTGGTATCGGGAAATCGAAAGCTTCCGGCGTTTTTTGCCGCCCTGGGGATGCTGATCGGATTAAACGCCAATTGGCGGATGAGCATGTTCTGGCAGGCGGGAGCCGCCAATTATCTGTATATTTCCGTATTTATCCTGGCCTTTGCCGGCTGTTATCTGCGGGAATTGCCGGACGCCGAAAACAGGGAGTGCGGGAAGAAAAATCTGCCCGGTATCATCTTTTGGATCATTCCCCTGGGCGTCCTTACCGGCTGGAGCAATGAAAATATGGGACCCGCCATGTGGGTGCTGAGCGGCACCGTAATCCTGCTTGCCTGGAAAGAGAAGAGAAAGATAAGGCCCTGGATGGTATTGGGGAATCTGGCCTGTCTGGCAGGGAGCGCCGTCTGCATCCTGGCTCCGGGGAATTTTGTGCGAAGCGCCCAGGCCGATGAGGCGCAGTATGGACTTTTATGGAGGCTTTTCCTGAGATGCTATGGGGAAAGTAAAGGGGCGCTGGAATATCTGTTTCCGGTGCTGCTGGTATTGTTCTTTTTGTGGATGCTCTACGGAAGGAGACCGGGCAGGCGGAATGAACTGCTGCTTTTTTGCGCGCTGCTCTCCTGGGGGGCTTTTCTGCTGTCGCCCCATTACCCGGATAGAGCGTCCTTTGGCACGATGCTTTTGTGTATCTGTGTGATTTTATCGCTGACGAAGCGGGTGGTGCAGTATCGCAGAGGGCTTGCCTGGCCCCTGTGGGGAATGGCCGCGCTGATCTGGCTGCGGGGGATGTATTTCTGCGGAGAATTCCTGGCAATAAGCTGGGGGTGGATTCGCTGAGAAGCGTTTGCAAAAACTGCAGGGCGGTGGCGGCACACATTAGGCATGGAGCGAGGCAAAGCGCAGATAGGCACAGCTTTGGCGGGAATGGCGAGTACTGCTTTGCTGCGTATGCCTGCTGCGGCGCAGCGGACGAAAC
>JAMPFR010000168.1 GCA_023664365.1 Acetatifactor muris
GAATATAGGCTGTGCCATAGAGATGATCCGCCTGCACGGCAATCTGCAATTGGCGTTATGGCAGATATGCAGCCGATTGTCGGTATATGGATATGCGTTGGACAGTGGGGAGACGCCGGAGGATGAATATCCGGGGGGCGGGGATCCGGAAGACGCTTGGTGGAGGGATCTGGCCGGAGCGGTATTTGCTTCCGCCTATATCAAGGCTTGGCTGACAGATTTGGCAGGGGAAGAGTATTTAAACAGGTCACCATTGAAAAATGGTACGGACAGCATGCAGCTGTGGGAGAGCGAGATCTTCGGAGGGAGGGATACGATAGACTTGATTGTCACCTATTCCGTTTCCCCGGGAGCTGTTTTGGCCGGTTTGTCCTCCTTTCGGATGGCGAACAGGTATTATGCACATATCTGGAATGGCTACCGGCTGGCAGGTGCGGATGAAGAAAGCGGAGGTCAGGTCGTTTTTATCACAGAAAATGCATCCGTCTTCCATTTGGACAGGGATTGCACACATTTGCGGCTTTCAGTACGGCAGATATCCGCCTCGATGCTTGAGGAAGAAAGGAATAGGTATGGCAGGCGGTACCAGGCCTGTGAAAAGTGTGTCGGGGAGGAAGAGGTCATGTCCTGCTATATCACCGAAAGCGGTGACCGGTATCATTATGTCCGGGAATGCCCCGGTTTAAAAAGGACCATATTTTCTATCAGCCTGGAAGAGGCCGCAGGCTATCAGCCGTGCAGCCGCTGCGGGCGGAAGGGGGAATAGACGAATCGAGGAGGGAGGTTTGTGGTATGCTGCCGGTATATCTGGTTATTATGATCTGGCTCGTGGTCATCAGTGTTGTTGACATAAAAAGCCGCAGGGTGCCCGTGTGGCTGCTGGCGGCAGGGGGAGCGGCCGCATTGCCTGCAATACAATGGGGCAGCGCAGGGGAATGTCTGGCGGTATTGAAAGGGGTAATGCCGGGGCTTCTGCTTTTGGCGGCCGCCTTTTTTACCGGCAGGGCAGGGTATGGGGATGGTGTGGTATTACTGGTTCTGGGTATGGTATCAAAGGGCAGGACACTGGTTTTATTTGGTGTCAGCATGCTTCTGATAGCAGTATTTGCCGTCGCTTTGCTTGTGTTCCGCAGGGCGGACCGGAACACAAGGCTTCCGTATCTGCCTTTTCTGGCCGTATCGTGGCTGCTGGTTTTTGTTTTTTGACTGATGTGGAATTTTTTCATCCGCCATGTCGGCCTGCACCCTGCCGCAGCGGCCTTGCCAGGGTCATGCGGCGGGATGTGGGATGTGGGCTGCGGCGCGCGGGAGGTATAGGAAAATGATTGATGGGAAGGGCGGACCGGAAAATGCTTATTTTACCGTGGAAGCCGCATTGGTATTTCCTGTGGTTATGGGAACAGTCCTTTTTGTGATCTTTATGCTGCTGTTCCAGTATGACAGATGTCTGCTGGAGCAGGATTTGGGGGCTGCCGCCCTGTGGGGAAGCAGCCAGGAGGTTTCGGATGTAACAGTATTGGAAGAGATGGTCAATGAGAGGATGGCAGGAATATACCGCGGAAAATATGCGGCGTGGGAAATCACGGAATGGAAGGCTTCGCTGGAAAAGAATCTTTTTTCCGTGCAGGGAGGCGGAAGAGTCACATTTCCGGTTCCAGAGTGGAATTTTTGGAGTGTGGAGAATATATGGGCGGCAGAGGCGCATTACAGCTGCAGAAGACTGTCGCCGGTGACATTTATACGACTGTGCCGCGGTTTGGTGCGTTTTTTGGATGAGGGGGAAGAGGAATTGGCAGACGCAGAGGCGGCTGCGGAAAGGTGAGGTTATTAAAATATGCTGCAGACAGAATATGTGAGAAGCTTGAATTGTAATTATGAAAGGATATTGCTGGACGAGAAGCCGGATGAAAAACGATATCAATACTGCATTTTGGGCAGGGGCGGGATCAAAGGCCTGCTTCCGTGCAGTCTGCGTTATATCAACGGGCGGGCTTATCTGTATTATGATATTTCCTCGAGGCAGAATGTGGCACAGCTTTATGGAAACCGTAGTATCAGCAGGGATTGGATAAAGGATTTTGCCTGGGGATTGAAACAGGTACAGCAGGAGCTGGGAAGATTTTTGCTGGATACAGGTAATATCCTCTGGTATCCGGAGCAGATTTTCCAGGATTTGGAGAGCAATATTTTTTCCTTTATGTATATTCCCTATTACAAGGGGGAATCAAGCTTTATTAAGCTGATGGACTTTTGGGTGGAGCATATTGACTACGAGGATGATGTGCTGGTGGACTGCATATACCATATGTATGAACAGATGGAACGAAATGGGGAGTCATATTTGCAGCATCATTTTTTTGAGGACGTGAAAAGCCTGGAGAAGGTGAGAGTGCAGGAGCAGGCTGATCTTAAAACGGAAGAATCGCCTGCCGCCGAAGAAAAAGGGGAAGCGGAAGCAGGGGAGGTTGTCTCAGGCATCGTTGCGGCTGAGAAAGCGGAAAAGGCGGGATGGAATGAAAAAACAGGAGGCATAGAAAGAACGGGAAGGGCCGGAAAGGCGGGAAGGGACGATAAGACGGAGAGAACCGAAAAGCTGGAGGATGCGGATAAGGACGGCGGGCATGAAAAAACGGAAAAGAAGGGCATACTTGGTATCATTGAGGGCAGGAAGCAGCGAAATAAAAGGCTTCGGGAGGATTACAGGGCTTCCATGCGGCAGGCTATGGAGGGATATGCGGTTGCGGAGGATACTGCTTATTGTGGGGAGGAATATGGACGGACGATATATGTGGAGGAAAAAGGGGGAACGGAGGAGCAGGTCCACAGATTGTATACGGCGGAGGGGAAATTCCTTGTAAGCCTGAAGCAGCCGGTCCTTTCCATAGGGAAGAAAAAGGAGGAGGTGGATCTGGCTTTGGGGGATGCCTCCGTCAGCAGGCTCCATGCCCGTATTGTGATGGAAAAGGGATGCGCTTACCTGGAGGATTTAAATTCCACAAATGGAACCTTTAAAAATGGGCTGCGGCTGCAGCCCTATGAAAAACGGAAGCTGGAAGAGGATGATGAAGTAAAATGCGGGAGGGTGGTCTTGATTTTTCGCTGAGAGGGGCGGTATCGATTGAAAAACAGATTTATTT
>JAMPFR010000169.1 GCA_023664365.1 Acetatifactor muris
TTTGGAAGGCAGATCGCGGGTTTTAACAGGCCGGATGTCTGTCTGTCGGGAGTGGAGAGCCGGACTTCCTCTCCGGTAAGGATACTGCGGGACGATACTTTGCAGTCGGAAATCCGGGGACTATATCCCTGCGGGGAAGGGGCCGGGTATGCGGGAGGTATTATGTCCGCCGCCATGGACGGCATGCGGATAGCGGAAAGGATCGCCAGTGAGCGCATCGGCAATGCGGGGCGAAAGGTGGCATACAATAGAATCCAGGAGATGATTCTATGATCAAGGGGCTGTTGTCAGGAATGAATGCGCTCACAAGTATAAAGCAGGAAAGGGAGTGTCTACCATGAATATGGACGAAAGAATTGCGCGGATCAATGCCTTATATCATAAGTCTCAGAAAGAAGGCTTGACGGAGGAGGAAAGGGAAGAGCAGGCGCGGCTGAGGAAAGAGTATATAGCAAATGTGCGCGCAAATCTCAGGGGACAGCTGGATAATATTACCATAGAATATCCGGATGGAAAGAAGGAAAATCTTGGAGAAAAGTATGGACATAAAAAATAATGGAGAAAAATGCAAATGAAGACTGATGTAGGAAGCGGAGGAGATCGGAACAGGCAGGCGGAGAAAAGGGACCTTCGCCGGAAAGTTTTAGGGATTCGTGACGAAATGGAACAGGAAGAGAGGGACAAAGCCTCCCTTTTGATGACGGAGAGGATCCTGGGGCATCAGTGGTTTTATCGTTCGGCGTTTTTTCTCTGCTATGTAAGCTATGGCAGCGAGATCGCGACCGGCGAGCTGCTGAAGGAAGCCTGGAAGGCAGGGAAGAAAGTGTATGTGCCGAAGGTATTGTCCGCGTATACTGGGATTCCGCAGATGAGCTTTTTCAGAATAGCCGGACCGGAAGATCTGATAAAGGGATACAAAGGGATTCCGGAACCGGAGAGGGCGGAGGAAGAATATCTCTATTCGGAGGGAACAGCGGAACATACCCTGATGCTGATGCCCGGGGTGGCCTTTGACCGCTGCAGAAACAGAATCGGATACGGAAAGGGATTTTATGACCGATATCTGGCGGACAAGCCGCTGCTGCAGTTTCGCACCATTGCCGTGGGGTATCGATGCCAGATGGTGGATGAGATACCGGCGAAAGCGGGAGATATCAGGCCTTATCAGGTGATCTGCGTGTAGGTACAGAATGGCGGAAAAACGCAATATTGCTATAACAATGAATTGCGGAATTGCGGCAGGAGAGATCGTTAAGCAGTATAAAATAGAAATACGAAAGTATAGGAAAGCGTGACAGTATGACACTTTATGAAGCACAAAAGGGCGGCAGTTACTGTGTGGAAGAATTGCGGGTGGAGCCTGCCGTGACAAGGAGACTGCAGGCATTGGGATTAAACGACGGAACAGTCATAAATGTACTGAACAGAAAAAAGAGGGGAGCATTGATCATTCAGGTGCGCGGAACCCGCCTGGCGCTGGGAAGGCATATTTCTTCCAATATCGAAGTCAGTGCGCATTGAAATTGGTATCAAACGGCGATATGGATGGAGTATATAAGAATATACAATGAGGATGACAGCAATGAGACATTGTGGAAATACGATTTCGACAGAAAAAAGGAAGGTTGAGGATTCGGATACGGTAAGAAAGCATATTCATGTTGCCTGTATCGGCAATCCAAATTGCGGAAAGACTACTCTGTTTAATGCCTTGACCGGTTCCCGGCTGAAGGTAGCCAACTGGCCCGGTGTCACCGTGGAGCGGGTGGAGGGAGAGACCGGCTATGAGGATACGGATATTACGCTGGTCGATACGCCGGGTATCTATTCCCTGACCTGTTATACCATCGAGGAAAAAGTTACCAGAAAATGTGCTATGGATGATGAAATTGACGCCATTATCAATGTGGTGGATGCTTCTTCGTTGGAGAGGAATCTTTATCTGACTCTGCAGCTTTTGGAGCTGGGGAAGCCGGTGGTGCTGGCGCTGAACATGATGGATGTGGTGAAAGAGCGGGGCATGGAGATAGATATGCACCGTCTGCCCGAAATGCTGGGAGGGATTCCGGTGGTGCCGGTGTCAGCGGCAAAACGTACCGGCCTGGATATTCTGCTGCATGCGGTGATCCATCACTATGAAGAAGGCATGGAGGAATATATTCTGGATTATCCTCCGGAAATAGAGGAAAAGATCGTCAGGCTGACAAATAAGATGCAGGAAAATTATCCCAGCCACTGCTCCGCCAGATGGCATGCCATCAAACTTCTGGAAGATGATGAGGAGGTAAAAGAGGATCATCCTATTTATGTGGAGCATCTGGCGGACAAAAGTTATGAGAAGGAGATCATCCAGAGCAAATACGCCTACATAGAACAAATCGTACAGGAAGTCTTATTTTATAAGGGAAAGAAAGCGGCGGCTACGGATAAAATTGACCGGCTGCTGACCCATCCGGTATGGGGAATTCCTGTTTTTCTCCTGATCATGTGTCTGGTGTTTTTTCTTACCTTTACGGTGGGAGACGCGCTGAAAGGGATTTTTGAGGCAGGGCTGGATGTGATATCCGGTACAGCGGCGGCCGCCCTGGAGAGTGTGGGAGTGACCGGATGGCTGGAGTCTTTGATCGTGGAGGGGATCATTGCCGGAGTCGGAGGTATTTTGACTTTTATCCCTAATATTTTTATCCTTTTCCTTGCGCTGGCGATTCTGGAGGACAGCGGATACATGGCAAGGGTCGCTTATGTCATGGATTCCGTTATGGGGAAAGTAGGGCTTTCGGGAAAGGCCTTTTTGCCTATGATCCTGGGTTTTGGCTGTACGGTGCCTGCGATCATGGCTACCAGAGCGCTGGAAACGGAACACGACAGACGCAAGACTATGCTGGTGACGCCTTTTATGAGCTGCTCTGCCAGACTGCCCATATATGTCCTGTTTTCCGATATCTTTTTCCCGGAGGCATCTGCCGCAGCGGCATTTTCCATGTATGTGACAGGTATGGTCATGGCAATTCTGGTGGCTCTTGCGGAGAATTGGCTGGAAAAGGGAAAATATAATGATTCTCTGTTGTTCGAACTTCCGGAA
>JAMPFR010000016.1 GCA_023664365.1 Acetatifactor muris
TTTTCCATGTAACTGCTCCTTACAAAATTCTTCTTTATCCGACAGCTACATTGTATCATGCCGTCCATATAATTCCAATTAAAAATCCATGAAAAACGAATCCATGCCGCACCTCCTTCCGCTTAAAAACCATTACGGACTGCCAGCCCAAAAAAACATACAAACTTTCCCCAAAAATCTTTTATATGCTTTACAAAAATGGCAGCCAGTGCCTATGTATTCAATGATGAGAGGCGGCAGGGAACCTGTACCGGTTCTTGGGGCGGGAATGAAGGGAATACCTTCGTTATTATGCATTGCTTGCCGCAACGGGCAGTTCCTTATACAATAATGGTAACAGTTGAAGAAAGTGAGGCTATCCCAAATGTTAAACGAAACCATAAAAGCAATCAGAAAATCAAAAGGACTCTCCCAGGAAGAACTTGCTGTCAAGCTGAATGTAGTGCGGCAGACAATCTCCAAATGGGAAAACGGATTGTCAGTTCCCGATTCCGATATGTTGCTCGCCCTGTCAGAGGCGCTTGAAACACCCGTAAGCACTTTGCTTGGAGAAACGGTTACTGAATCGAAGGCTGACGATTTAAAAGCGATTTCCGAAAAACTGGAGATTATAAACCTGCAGCTCGCCCAAAGGAAGCTTACGCGCCAAAAGACCCTTCATTGGCTGTTTATCGCAGTATGCGCGGCCACAATACTGATTTTTGCGCTCTTAATGACGGCATTAAAAAGTCCTTATCTGGGCTGGGATTACAGCGATCCGGAAACCGCCGTTGCAGGAACGGCTTTTCACGCATTTGAATGGCTGTTTGTCAGAGCCGCGCCGATTGTCCTTATAGGAGCGATTGTCGGGATTATCTTAACGGGAAAGAAATAATTCAAAGGATTACAAAAAGTCTTGCGATTTTCCGCATAGCATGGTATGATAAATGAAAAGAGGGAAAACCAGAGAGGCGGCCTACCCTTAAATAATGACTTAGCGCTTTACAGCGTCAGCCGTCACTAGTGCGAGTAGTGGTGGCTATTTCTTTTTGCTCTTGAAAATTTGATAAATCAAATTCACAAGGGCAACAATGACTATACCTATCTGAATCAGATCCTGATATGTAACATACATTGTATCGCCCTCCTTTCTTTCGTCCGGAGGGAGCGCCCCTCCGAAGTGGAGGGTAAAATCAAAAACTTATAGCGTCAATAAATAAACCTCCTCCAGGCTGCCCGCCACCGCATACAGATACGTTTTAAGCTCCTCGTCGGCCTCCGTCTGGTCAGGCACCATGACTACCCTGCAGCCGGCCCTGTATGCAGACAGCACTCCATTGGGAGAGTCCTCCACGGCCAGGCACTCCGCAGGCTTAAGTCCCAGCTGCTCACAGGCATAAAGGTATATGTGGGGAGAGGGCTTTCCCTCCGCCACCATGGTGGCGCTGATTATCCTGTCAAAGCAGCCGTCCAGCCCGGTCAGCTTCAGATATTTCTCCGTCCGCTCCAAATCCGTGGCAGTGGCAATCGCCGTTGTAATGCCTTCCTGCCGCAGCCGCTTCAGCAGCTCCGGCGCTCCGGCTTTGCACTGAATGCCTTCTCTGTCCAGACATTCCTCCATCAGTTCCTTTCTTCTCTGCCGCACCTTCTCATAATCCAGCTCCTCTCCAAACCACTCTTTCAGCCGGGCAGGAGCAAAGGGCCTCCCCAGGCTGCGCATGGACAGCGCCTGGCTGTCCGTCATGTGATAGCCGAACTCCGCCAGGGCCCTGGGCCAGAAGATGCGGTAATATTTTTCCGTGTCGATCAAAGTGCCGTCCAGATCAAAGATCACCGCCCGTATTACCGCCTCGTTCTCCTGTTTTTCCTTCACTCTGCGCCTCCTGCTTTCCCTTCCTGATGCTTACTTTTGATTTAGCCTTACGCTTTTTAACCGTCCTTATAATCACTGTAATCAGCGCCAGCAGCACCACTGCCGCTATGACAGCAGCGATTGCCGCTGTTTTACCTTTGTCCTTCTGTGCGGTAACCACCCGGAATATCCCCGGGCTCTCCATTTGAAACTCCAGATAACTTCCCACAACTCTGCACTCCGCAGCCCCATAGCTTCCGCCTGTATACAGCTCTGCTGCCGCATTTTCCACATCTCCGCAAAGCGCCCGCACTGTGACGGTTCCTCTGTATTCCTCCGCAGGAGAGCCTTTTCCGTCGCCGTTATAAACAGAAAGCTGTGTTCCCTCCGCTGTTTCTTTCAGTATAAGCTCCGCCCCCTGCCGGAACCGGCCCTGCACAAGCACAAGAGCTTTTCCGTCAGCGTCGGTTTCCGCGCTGGCCAGAGAGGACACCCAGGGTATATACTGCGCCTCCACAACTGCTCTGCCCCGGATGCTTCCGGTATCAATCTCCGGCCAGATGCCGTAATATCCTTCCTTCTCCGGCGGCGCCAGATTCAGCTGAGACAAATCAGGTTCCTCGTCATACCTGTATGTAACGGCCGCAACCTCCCTGCCATCCGCTACAAACCGAATGGAAAATTCCCTGAATTCCTCCGGCACTCCCTCCATATTGCAGAAGACGTCATAAGCCGCAGGCGCTGCGCCGCCCTCATAGCCCACAGAATCCACGCCGGGAATATTTCCTTCCACATAATAATTTCCCGCAAGAATGCCGTCCTCCGCCAGCGTACCGGCCACGGAGCCGCCGCACTCTCCTGTCAGCTCCAGGCTGGGGCAGGCATAGCTGTAGAAAATATCGCAGCCTTTCCCCGCAATGCCACCCACATAATTTTTGCCGGAAAGCTCCCCCAGGAAATAACAGCTTCTGACCGCATAGCCGGAAGCCCCCGTAATACCGCCCACATAACTTCCACCGGAGCTGGATACCCTTCCGTAAGATTCGCAGGAAATCACGGCTCCGAAGTCCGCTTTCCCCACAATGCCGCCCACATAGTCCTTCTTTCCCAGGATTTCCCCCGTATTGCGGCTCTCTCTGACTACTGCCTTGATAGTTCGCTCAATATTAAAGCTTTCCTCTCCGGAGAAAGAAATATCATCCTCCGGATCAAAGTCATATTCCATGGCAATCTGTCCCACAATACCGCCTGCATTGGCGTCCGCCTCCACTCTGCCGGTATTGACGCACAGCGTGATCTTCCCCTGCTGGAAGGAATCGGTATCGTAAACGGCCGCCGTGACGCCGTCTGCATCCCCGCCGGAGACTGATTCCGTGCCGCCTTCGGCGCTCCCGCTGCCTGCCTCCCCGCCCGGTTCACTGCCCGGGGCCTCGTCCGAGGTATCCGAAACGGTAATTCCCTCATAACGGAACAAATCGTCCCGCAGCTCTATTATGGATTTCCGCAGCGCTTTTGCCTGGGCCGCCACCGCATCCATGTCGTCTCCCGTCCGGCCTGTTCCTTCCTCCAGCGCCTCCGAAAGCTTCTGCAGATTGTCCGCCGCCGCCTGCATCTCCCGATTCAGTGCATCCAGATTCTCCGTGACGCCGTCATGCTGCCCTGCATTCGTATTTGCAATATTTGCCACATGACCTGTGGCGTTTTCCCCGAAACGACGCAGCGCCGCCTGATAACCTTCTGTGTTGTCCGGCACCTGTATCGTCACGTCCCCCAGGTCACCTCCGCTCACAGAACCGCCCAGATCTATGGTGTAATCCTTCGTGCCGCCCGCTTCACTCTGCTCCTTTAGATCCCCGTTCAGACGCTGCATGTCCGTGTTGATGCCGGTCAGCTCCTGATTATAGACATACAGGAGATAATCCGCCGTTCCCAGAAGATTTCCTGCCGCGTCGGAAGCAGAGTTCAGGCTGGTCGTCACGCTTGTGGCCAGGGACGTAACCTCCCCGCCGTACTGCTGCAGGCCGTCACCCGTCTGTTCCAGCAGCTCCAGCAGACGGTTCGCCTGCCTGTCAATCTCCTGCAGCTTATCCGTCAGATACTGCACCTCCAGGAAAGGCTCCATCTGCCCTGCAATGCCCCCCACGTCCTTTCTGCCGTATATCTGTCCCTCGTTTGTACAGTTCTGTACATAACCCTGGTGCAGCCTTCCCACAATACCTCCCGTATTGTAGCCCATATGCTGATACCCCACGGTTCCGGTATTGGTGCAGTAATAAATCTTGCCCTCAGAACAGCCCGCAATGCCTCCCGTATCCATATGCGCCGCCACGTTGGACATATCCCCCAGATTCTCCAGATTTTCCATGTTTATGTCATCCAGATCATAGGTGACTTCCCTGCTGTAGGTATTGATACTTCCGGAATTGGCGCAGTTATTCAGTATGCCGCTGTTCTCACCGCAGATACCGCCCACCTTATGGTTGCCCGCGACAACGGCCGTAGAGCTGCACTGTCTGATTTCGCCGGACTTTCCGTTGACTCCCGCAATGCCGCCCACTGCTTCGTCTCCCGCAACACTTCCCGACACGGAACAGTTCCTGATGCTCCCGTAGTTGACTCCCGCCAGAATGCCCACACGGCTCTGGCTTCCCCCCGGCTGCACCCGGCCTGCTACGGAAAGGTTACGCACCTCCGCTCCCTCTCTGATGTAACGGAACAGCCCCGTATCGGAACCCGCCGTATCGATCCGCAGATTGGAGATCTTGTGCCCGTTTCCCTCAAAAACGCCTCCAAAGCCGGGAATCACGGAATCAAACTTCTCAGATAAAGCAATATCCCCGTCCAGCACCACATATTTATCCAAAGACCAGGAATCCAGTTCGCAGTTCTTTGCAAATGCAGCCAGTTCTTCCTCTGTGGAGATATGAAGTTCCGTCCTGACCTGAACACCGCCAGCCTCCTCACCAGCGGCGTCCTTGCCAGCGGCATCCTTGCCGCCGCTTTCACTGCCGGGCGCATTCTCACCGGATCGGTACTCCTCATAGGTTCTGCCACCCTCCTCCGCATATACCACAGCCACATCTCCCGAGCCGCCGAAAAGCCCCGTCCTATCCGGCCCGGTCACTGCCAGCAGTACACAGAGAATCATCGACACGCATCTGAAAAAACGTCTGTTACTCCTCATGCTGCTCGCCTCCTTCCACTTCGGATGCCTCCAAATCCGGCAGTCGCTCCGGCGTTTCCTCATTTTCTCCGTCAATTTCCGTCACGTTGTCCTTTGCCCGTACCACTGCGCCCATTTCACCGTCAATCACGCCGCTGAACTCACCGTCGATAACGCCGTTTACATAGCCCTTAATGTGGCCCGACATACGGATCCTGCCGCCTGCAGGCAGAGCCTTCAGATTCTCATGTTTCAGCGTAAACGCTGTTTTTTCAATGATAATGTCACCTATCAGCAGGGTCTGGGGAAGTACCAGCAGCACCAGCGCAATGGACGTCAGCGTGCCTCTTCCCAAAGCCAGTCCGATTTCCGCCACCACCGCGTTGGAAGATACATTGCTGATGATAAAGCCTGCCGCCACCAGCATGGAACCGCTGGTAACGATAGTGGGAAAGGCCTGGTTCAGCGTCTCTATAATGGCTTCCTTAATGGGCATATAGGTTTTCAGATCCATGTATCGGCTGGTGATTACAATGGCGTAATCAATGGTAGCCCCCATCTGGATTGCGGATACCACCAGATACCCCAGGAAAAACACGGATTTTCCCTGCAGATAGGGCAGGGAGAAATTCATCCAGATACTGCCCTGTATAGTCAGCACCAGCAGCACCGGCAACCCTGCAGACTGGAAGGTAAACAACAGGATAATCATGACAAACAGCGCCGTCAGCACCGTGATAATGGTATTGTCCGTGCCGAAGGAAGCGCTCAGATCCTTATTGCTGGTGGAATTGCCTGCCAGCACAATATCATCGTAATTATAATATTTCGCCACCGTATTCCGGATTTTCTCCAGCGCCGCATAGGTGGCTTCCCCCTCCACAGGCACCGACAGCTGCAGCACAAAGCGGCTGTATTCCGGCCCCAGAAGCTGGTTTCTGGCAATGCTTATTTGGGAATAGGCGTCCGTCAGAGTCTCCTCCAGATCCTCCTCCAGGGTCACATTGCCGCTCTCCTTCTGGTCATAAATGAACAGGAACATATCTATCAGAGGCACCTTATAGTCGCTTATGCCGTTTAACAGCGCCCCGTAATTGCTGCCGTTCACCGCATAAGCGGAATAGAGCAAATCAGCAACCTCCACATCCAGGTCAATCAGCTCCGCAAATTCCCTGGGAGACAGCTGCTGGGTCAGAATATAGCCGTCCATGGCTTCAATGTTGGCAAGCCCCATACAGGAATCCACCTCCTCCAGGGCCTCCAGCTCCCGCAGCACATTTCCTTCCTTCTCATAATCTCCGCCGGGCACCATCACTGCCAGCTGGTTGATTT
This sequence comes from Acetatifactor muris, assembly GCA_023664365.1. Lineage (GTDB taxonomy): Bacteria > Bacillota > Clostridia > Lachnospirales > Lachnospiraceae > Acetatifactor > Acetatifactor muris_B. Next base: position 6,327 of record JAMPFR010000016.1, read on the forward strand.
TCCCGAATTCCTGTTCCACCATAGCCACCGAGAACTTATTATCACTCAAATGGTTGGATACCAGGGAATTGGCGTCATAGACATAATCGGTTTTTCCCGACAGTATCAGCGCTGCAATTACCGCCGCCACCAGCAGGGGCGGCACAATAAATCTGGTATGTACGCAGAACTTACCTACGGCCGTAATTTTCGGCACAAAGCTTCTGTGATGGGAATTATCAATGGCCCTTGCAAAGGTAAGCAGCAGCCCGGGCATCAGGAAGAACACCGACACCAGGCTTAAAACAATGGCCTTTGCCAGCACAATGCCCATATCGTAGCCGATCCGAAACTGCATGAACATCAGGGCCACCATACCTGAAACCGTAGTCAGGGAACTGGAGGAAATCTCCGGAATTGCCTTGCTTAACGCCACAATCACCGCCTCCCTGGCGTCCTTATCCTCATGCTCCTCCATAAACCGATGACACAGGATAATGGCATAGTCCACTGCCAGCGCAAGCTGCAGCACCACTGCAATAGAATTTGTGACAAAGCTGATTTCACCAAAGATAAAGTTAGAGCCCTTATTCAAAATGGCAGCTACAATAAAGGTCATCAGAAATACCGGGATTTCCGCATAGGTGGTGGATGTGAACAACAGCACCGCCACAATTACCACTCCGGCCAGCACCAGAATCAGCACCATATCGTTGTCCAAATCCGACGCGTCCCGCTCCTCCTGTCCTATGTCGGAGGAATAATAGACGTCGTAGCCGGAAAGCAGCTCCAACGCCGCATCCAGCCGCTGCTGGGCCAGTTCGTCCGTGGTCTCCACATCAAAGGTGACGTCAAACAGCGCCGCCATATCATGGTAATGCTCCTCCGTACCGTCAAAGGTCAGCATACTGACCCCTTCCAGCTCCTCCAGACGCTCTTCCAGTTTCTCCGCCTCCTCCAGCGTCACATTACAGACCATAAGTCTGGCTGTACCGTAGGTGGTAAACTGCTCCTCCATCAAATCCAGTCCCCGCCTTGTCTCCGTCGTCTCGGGCAGGTAGGACGGCAGGGAATTGTTGACCTTTACCTTGTTCATGGATGCCACACTGAACAGAATCAGCATAATGAAAATCAGGTAAAAGCCCTTGCGCTTATCCACAATCAAAGTGGCAAGCTTAATCATAAATGACTCGTCTTTTTTTCCTTTCTCATTCGCCATGGCTGAATACTCTCCTATGTACTTTTTTCAATAAGTAATTATAGTCGATTCATTCAAAAAAGCAACAGGCATTTTGTTCTATGTCCGTTGCTTTTTCGCATTTTCTGTTCTTTATTTTGTTCAGGCTTTGCGGCGCTTTTTCACCCTTCTCACAACATAATATACATCCAGCGCCACCGTTCCCAGGACGGACGTGATGAAAATTCCCTCAATGGAAAAGTGCAGGAAGGAAGAGGTGACAAAACTGATAATCAGCAGCACCAGCATACAATATGCAAACATTGCCGCCGTAAACAGGATAAAGAAAATGATCTCCTTTGCAATATCCAGAGCCGCCTCTATTTTACCGTTTTTGTGCTGTTCCAACCTTCGCTCTCCTCCTCACTACGATGTATTTCCCCCTACAGCCGGTCAATAACCCCCTACAGGCAGAGGGGTATTGACCCTCGCGCATTCGCCAATCTGTCCGGGAAAACCCGGTTGGCTTTAAGCATGGCCGCCCGGCTCATTCTACGCACTTAGAGCCCCACAGCGTCACCTGGTTCCCGGTGCCCAGGGCCGTAAACACCATGGTCTGATAATCGGTGCCCTCCACCTCCATCTGCAGGGCTACGCCGCTGTATTCCTGCCCGTTCAGCGACAGAGTAATATAGGGCGTTCCAGACTCCAGGCTCCAGCTTCCGGTATACTCCCCGGTAATGCTTCCATCCTCCTGCAGGGTAACCATAACCGGCCGTTTGACCTCCAGCCCCTTGTAATCAATCTCCAGCTCGTGCAGGATAACCTCATACTCTCCCGCCACTTCGGAGACGTCATAGCCGTCCTCCTTCAGCGTCTCCCCGTGGGTCAGATAGGGCGCAGCCACCAGCCAGCCCTCCCTGGTCTGGAACAGCTGGTGCACCTTCACATAATGCCCCTCCGTGCCGTTGGTGGTTCTGGTATGGAACACAATATACGCTTTCCCGTCATCATTCACAAAGGCGGAATTATGCCCCTGAGCCACCTGGCCCACCGTAAAGTTCCGCCACTGGTAGCCTCCCATAAGGCGCACACCTACGGACTGATTGATGTTAAGGGAATATTTGTCATAATAGGCAGTATTGCCCAGGGCGTCCACATAATCCCCGTCCGGACGCTCAGAGCGGAACACACGGACATTGTACCCGCCTGCCGCCTCCAATCCGCCATAGGAGATAAACAGATAATAATAATCTCCTATCTTCTGTATATAAGACGCCTCGCCGGACGCATAGCTGCCCCCTGCGATTTTTGTACCGAAATAGGCGTCGGAGTGAATATCCGTATCGTAGCTTACGGAGTAATCACGCAGCCCTGTCTCCTTATCCAGCTCCAGCATAAAGATACCGCCGGACCAGGAACCGTATGCCATCAGCAGTCGGCCGTCATCCGCATAAAATACACAAGGGTCAATACAGTTTGGCCACATATCTCCCCATTTATTGTTTGCCACACCGTTAGTCACATAGCGCTCCGGAATCTCCTGTGTCCCCAGAACCCTTGGCCCGTCCGTCTCTCCGAAGGTCTCGGCGGTAAAACCGCTGTAGACGATAGATCCTGCATATTCGTAAGGCCCTGTCACATAGTCCGCCGTCAGCAGCACAATGTTGGATTTCCAGTTATCGCCGTCCGCACTCAGGTAAATGCAGTATTTTCCCATAGCTTCATTGTATATCACATCCGGCGCCCAAAGGTATCCAAGCCAGCTGCCGGAGCTTGCGTCGTCATTCCATGCCCGTACCTGATTCCTGGTCTCAAGGGAATAGCTTTCCTGAAGCACACTGTCCAGGCTGACCCAGTCATAAAGGTTTGTGCTTCTGCCCCCTGTGATATGGGTGCCCAGCACATAATAAACACCGTCCCGATCCTTAAAAATCGAAGGATCATGACAGGTGATCTGCTTATTCTGGGTCCTGTGCTCCGCATCCACGACCCAGCGGTTCTGTCCCATGCGGAACTCTATTACCGCACGGATCATGACCTCCTGGCCCCCGTACTCAAACTTCACATAAGGGCGCAGAGTAACGCTGTCTTCCGCCGCCTGTACCGGGAGAATCTCCCCCGCCACGCAGAGGGCTAACAGAAACGCCAGCGCTCCGGCGCCGCCGGTTCCCGTTCCTTTCCCCTTACCGCTTCCCGTTCCACGCGTCTTCTTTTTCTTCATAAGGAACAGGCACACTATGAGCAGAACTGCCAGTACAGCTATCACTGCCACGATGGCCCCCACCGGAAGCCCGGACTTTCCCCCTGAACCGGCGGAGGAATCACCCCCACCGGACACACCCACATCTGAATTCCCTGTACCGGAAGCTCCGCCGGAATCTCCCGCACCGGCTGTCCCCTGCCCGGAAGCCCCGCCGCTCTCCTCCGCAGCGGCAGCAAGCACTGCCTCGTCTCCCACCAGCACGCCCGTCAGGGTATAGCTTTCCCCCGGCTGAATATCCGGAAAAGAAGCGGGAAGAGAGTCCTCCGCCGCCGGAACCAGGCCCTTGGTGTTGCTGTAGGTAAACTCCGCCCCTTCCAGATAAGCTAAGCTTTTCCCGTTCTCTATGGTAATGGTATAATGTATCTCCTCCCCCATATCATAGGAGGCTTTATCCGTAGTCAGGGTAACGGTAATGCCGTCGTTTGACGCCTGGCTTGTAACTCCCCCTTGGGCGGCTCCTGCTGCGTCCTCTCCTGCTGTGTCTTCTTCCGCTGCGGCTGCCTCTGCCGCTGCTGCCTCCGCCGCTATGCTGCGCACCGGCCCTGCAGTCAGCGCCATGAAGCCCGCCAATGCCCCGAAGCATGCCGCTGCCAGCAGTCCGTGTATTCTTTTTTCTTTTCCATGCTTACTCATAGACAACAGCCCACCCTTTCCGACACAAATTTATGCAAACCGGATATTATTCTTAATATCAAATACAGGATACCCCTTTTCATCCCACTCCACCTTCATCACCATGGCATGCCTGTTGGGGTCATACAGGGGATCTCCTTCTATCTCCGCATAGGTTCTGGCATGATAGACGCACACCTCCGTGCCGTCCTCCAGGGTAGTAAAGCTGTTATGTCCCGGGCCGTATATGCCGTATTCCCGGCTGCTTTTCAGCACGGGATAACGCTCCTTTTTCCAGGCTTTGGGATCCAGCACATCTTCCTCCTCACCGATGCTCAGCATTCCCATGCAGTAGACCTCTCCCGTAGCGCTGGCGGAATAAGTCAGGAAGATCCTGCCGTTCTTTTTTATCACCGCCGGGCCCTCGTTCACCCAGATATCCCTTCTCTCCCAGTCATAGTCCGGCGTAGTCAGCAGTACCTGGGCTGTGGCAAGCTTTACGGGCGTCTCCATTCTGGCGATATACAGGTTGGAAATCTGTATCCCCACGCTGACCTTTTCCGCCCAGACATAATACAGATCTCCCTTATGTTCAAACACGGTGGCGTCCAGAGAAAACGCTTCAAAGGAATAAATGTCATCCTCCGATCTCTGTATTTTACCCATTTCCTTCCAGGGATCACAGATGGGATCCTGTCCCTGACATTCCAGCACATAGGGCCGGATTGCCCATTTATTCTCCATCTCCCCCGCGGCAAAATAAATGTACCACTTACCTTTAAGATAGTGCAGCTCCGGCGCCCAGATATGCTTGGACATAATGCCGGAATTATGACAGCGCCAAACAGTCACCTCATCCGCGCGCCTTAAGCCTTCCAGAGAATCCGCTCTCCTTAAGATGATTCTGTCGTAGGCAGGCACCGAAGCGGTAAAATAATAGCTGCCGTCCGTATGCCTGTATACATGGGGATCCGCCCTCTGCTCGATAAAGGCTTGGTTGTACGCCGTGAGCGCGCCGTTTCTCTTTTGCTCCGTCTGCCCCGCAGCGTTACTCTTAACGTTCATCGTATCCTTGCTTGCGTCCATATTTCATTCCCCCGCATTTTATATTATTCATCATGATACTGATTATACTGCCCTGCCCGGCACAATTTCAATCTGCTTTTTACGCCGGTTTTTCTATCTTTTACGAGGCGGGAAATTCCTCTCCTGCCCCGTAAAAGACACCCCGGAAAGCGACCCGCGCGATCCGGGGATATCTTATCTTTTCATACTTTACACCTTTTATTCCACAGACATCAGCTCAATGTAAGCCTGCTCACCTGTGATAAAGAAGTAGCAGGGTGCGTCTGCCGTCAGGGTAGCGGGCTTCAGTGTCGCCTTGCTGGTAAACTCATTGCCCTTGCGATCCACAAATGTGGTGTCGATCACGATCTCCGCGCCGTTTCTGGTGATGACCATGGTAACGTCCACATCCCTCATGGCATCCTTCCATGCATCCCAGTCCTCCCAGGACTTCTCAAATGCAAACTCACCGGTTCCGTCATTACTGTTAGACGTAGGCGTCCAACCATAAATATCCGCACGGACAACCGCGTATTCCGCATAGCCTTCATAATTATCAGCAGAAGGAACCTTATCCGCCGTGGTCGGAACATTTGCAAATGCCACTACATAGTTATGATAGTTCTCAGCGCCGCTGGAATAGTTATTCAACTTCACAGTCTTGCTGTCACCGTCAGCCAATTCCACGCTGCTAGTAGCTTCAGCCCAGAAGCCAAGTCCGAAGGTAGTGGTGCCCAGGGTCTCCTTTGCATTGGAGTCGGGCTTGATGTCCACGCCGTCCTCCACGGACAACAGCTCCACATAGCTGCCCTCGCAGGTAAGGAACATATAGCAGTCGTCGCCATCCGCTATCTCAGTCTCCACTTTTGCCGTCATAATGTTGTCCAGTCCGTTGTAGTCCACATTGTGGACTGTAATATTCAGGATATTGCCTTCTCTCTTCACCTCGATGGTCACATCCACGTCTACCATGGATACGGTTTTCCAACTGTCCCAGTTACCCCAAGTCCAGGTGAATCCGAATTTGTCAGGAGTATTCTCACTGTTGACGTCTCCCGGCATCCAGCCGTAAGCATCTGCCCTGATTGCCGCAAATTCCTTGTGAACGTCGGCATTTGCATTGGGATCCGCATGTGCTTCCGTGGCCTCGTTGGCAAATACCATCACATAATTGTGCCAGGTCTCCAGTCCGCTGGAGAAGTTGTTCAGCTTGAACACCTTGGTAACACCTTCGGGGATCTCGTATGCGGAGGTCCAGTCTGTCCAGAAGCCTGCGTTCAGATCCGTGTTGCCGATGGTCTCTAGCGCATTCTCGTCGACCTTCACCTCTACCACTCTCTCAGGGGGTTCATACTTCACGGTAGTATCCCCTGCCTCATAGAGGGTCTTCACCTGGCCCGGAGTCAGGGTAGTGTCAAAGATATAAAGCTCGTCAAAAGCGCCTTTCAGCATAGCATCCCAGTAGTTTACGCCCAACAGGAAATCAAAATTATCAGAGGGCTCCATGGTGCCGGTAATGATGTTTACAGGTTTTGCGTCTGAAACGCACTCGCCGTTTACATACAGATCCGGCGTGATGTACTTGCCATCCTCGCTCAGCTTGGAGGGATCTACCACCAGTGTAATGTTGATCCACTGGTTCAGATGGATATCTGCAGTTTCCGGAGCCCACTGAGGCCAGGGAGAACCTTCCGCGTTCTGATCATAGGACCAGATGCAGGGGAATTCCGAGGAACCGGACCAGTCCGCCCAGGTAACGTTGAGATAATGCTGTCCGCCGGTAGCGTCGCCGTGGACGTCAGGACCAAACTGAGTGGTGGGCATATAGTTTGCGTTTCTGTTTGCGTACATCCAGAAGGACAGGGAATAAGTGTCGCCAACGCCGTTCACATCCGACAATCTCAAGCCGTAGGTGCCGTCAATGTACACTGCCTCTCCCTTTACGCCGGGAATGAAAGCAACCTCCTTCTCCACCGTCTCAATGACCTCGCCGGTGCCCTTTGCGGTAGGAACGATTCCATTCGTGCCGTCCGCCTGGTCAAAGGAAAAATAGTACTTAGGTGTAGGAAGCTCCTCCGCCTGCGCGGGTTCGGAACCGGATTCCGACGGTTCCGGGGTTGCGTCCGGAGTCTGCTCCGGACTCTGCTCTGTATTTCCGCTGTCGGACGCGCTATCACCGGCGTTACCGCAGGCAGTCATGGTGGCTGCCGTCAAAGCGGTACAGAGAAGAAGTGCCAAAATCTTCTTTTTCATTTTAATCCTCCATTTAAATTTATTTTATAGTTACCTCCCCGCCGGAAATCCGGCAGGGAGAAAAGCTATCTGTGATTACTGGTTAAAGGAATCCACCACTGCCTGATACTGTGCCAGCTCCTCATCGGAAAGCACATCATAGCCGCCGGGGCCGAAGTAGGAGATCATCGCCTCCGCATGGTAATAATTGGCCTGCCTGGTAGCCTCGTCCACATAGTCGGCCGCCTTGGCGCTGCCGGCGTCCACCAGATCATGGATACCAATCTTATTGAAGTACTGGTCACAGAAGTTCCAGTAACCTGCAATGTTGTACCAGCCGTAAGGAACGGGTCTGGTAATGCTTGCAAAGAAGTCATCCCAGTAAGGCTTCCGATCCGCATCCTGCGGGAACAGGGACTTGTAGCCCTCCCATACCTCCTCATCCAGGGTAATGGGCATAGGCATCTGGGCATTCTTCAGGGGCACACCCGATTCGTTGACAATGCTGGGATCTGAATAAATCTCCAGTCTTGCCTTCCAGCCGTCAAGGCCCCAGCCCATGAACTTCAGCAGCAGATATGCCTCGTAGGGATGCTGGCAGGAGGTGGACACACCGCCCATATACATCAGGCTGATGACATTATGCTCCTTCTCATCGATTACATTAGGCGTAACGTAGGGAACGATGTCCAGTCCGTACTCTTCCTGATATCCGTCCCTGCCCCACAGATTCATGTACGTCCAGAAGCCCTCGGAGAATACCGCCACACGTCCGGTAGCGCCGAACCAGGTATCCCAGTTGCCGGACCATGCCTCCATCTCCGGAGTTTCCGACTGGGGCGCAACATATCCCGCAAGCTTCAGGTCGGAGAACTCCTGCTCGCCGATTGCCCAATAGGACAGATCAAAATCCGTGCCGTCATAGCCGAACTCACCTTTTAAGCCTCTCTCCTCAGGGGAGCAGGCAGCAATGCCGTAGAGGGAATCCAGCCTGTTGTAATATCCCAGGCCGTAATATTTCATACCGGTACGCTCGTCCTTGGTGGCGTCCTTAATCAGCTGAATCATCTCCGCCCAGGTCCAGTCTGTTCTGGGCATTTCCAAGTTCAGGGTCTTAACTACGTTTCTGTCGATAAAGATCGCGCTGGGCCAGTACACCATGGGCATTGCATATCTGGCGCTGGTGTCAAAGCAGCCGATGCCGTACTCCTCAATGGTAGGCATCAGGTTCTTGTTCTCAGGATCCGCATCATAATACTCGGAAATATCCGCCCAATACATATTTGCCAGGGCCGTATCGGAATCCGTACCCTCGAACACATCGGGGAAGGTTCCCGACGCAGCGGCTGCGGAAAGATCTGTGCTCATATCGTCGATAACCTTGTGCTCCACCGTGATATTGGGATACATTTCCATGAACTTCTCCGCCAACAGGGTAACCGTGGTAGGATCCTCATAGTGCCAGAATGTCAGGGTAATGTCCTCGGTAGTCACGCCGTTGTTACCGCCGCCATTGCCGCCCTCATTTTCCGGCACTACCGCTCCGTCGTTTCCGGCGCTTCCGCCGTCACCGCTTCCGCAGGCTGCCAGTCCGAAAACCATGGAACCGGCCAGCAGCAGACTCAAAATTTTCTTTTTCATCTTTTATCCTCCTTTTTATTCTCTCAAGGCCCGGAAGGCCCAAAGACCTTAGATAGTTTAGTGGAAGAATGCCGCTCTTCAGGCATTCTTCACTCCCCTGTGATACCCGCCCTGTCAATGCTCTCCACAAAGTGCTTCTGCAGGAAGAAATACATAATCAACAGCGGCAGAACGGACAGGGCCGTTGCAGCCATATGAACGCACTCGTTTAAGTTGGTTGCCGCATCTCCCGTCTGGGCCAGGGTGTTAAAGCTTGTATCAAAGTTACTCAGCTGCACCACCAGGTTCACCCAGAAGCTGTTGGCTGAAAGTCCCTGGACATACAGCGACGTCAGATAAGACTCGTTCCAGTACCACACGAAAGAGAACAGGAACACCGTCAGAATCGCCGGCCCTGCGGAAGGAACCGCTATCTTGATAAAGGACTTCAGGTATCCCGCGCCGTCTATCTGAGCCGCCTCTATCAGTACCTTCGGCACCTGCCGGAAGAACTGATAAAATATCAGAATAAAGATTGCCGAATTCAGCCCGTTTCCGAAAATTGCCGGAAGAATAAAGGACCAGAGGGTTCCCACGATTTTCATGTTGTTATACAACACATAAGTGGGAATCATGGTAACCTGGCTGGGCAGGATGTAGGAAAAAATCAACAGCCCCAGCAGAATCTTTTTTCCCTTAAACTCAAATCTGGCAAAGCCGTATCCCACCAGCATACAGACGACTACGTTGCACAGGGTGGGCACTCCCGCAATCACAATTCCCTTTAACAGAGAAATCCAGAAATCCATGCTCTTGCCCGCGTCTATATAGTTCTGCAGAAACAGTGTGCTGGGAAGCCACTTTACCGAGGAGTCCAGCAAGTCGTCCCTGTTCATAAAGCTGGTACTGAACATATAGAGGATGGGGTAAAGGTACACAAACCCGATACAGATGAGCAGTCCGTAGACCACAATCTGCTTTCCGGCGCCTTCCTTTTCCTTGGTGCCGAAGACAAAACGGTGCAGCTTTTCTCTGGTAAAGCTCTTCTTAATAGTCTCCGCTGCCGTCATATGTGCGGTAGTTCCGCTTTTTCCTTGCTTTTTGGATTTTCTTTGCATTCCGGATTCCCCTCCTTTCTATTCTCTTCACTGTCCTTGCTTCTTTCTTCATCTCCCGCTTATGGCGCTTCACCTGCCTGTCATAAACATCCTTCTTGGAACCCAGCAGCAGGAAGAACAGCAGGACAATCAGCGTTACCACCAGGGAATACATCCAGGCCATGGCCGACGCATATCCGTAGCCCTTCTCCTTGGTACCGGAGAACATGGCCGATTTAATCATGGTGATCAACGAGTTCTGCTCATTGCCGGAGAGGAAGATGACGGAGTACACCGCGTTCAGCAGAATCATGGGCTTAATGGTAGGAAGGGTAATCTTCCAGAAGCACTCCCACTGGGAACCGCCGTCAATCTTTGCCGCCTCATACAGCGCCGGGTCAATCTTCTGCAGAGCCGACAGGAATATCAGTATCTGCACTCCCGAATACCAGAGTATCATTATCATATTGGAGAAAATATCTCCGATGGATTCTGCCATGCTGTGAGGCAGGAAATTATCCAGCGCCACCGTAATAGACTGTACATTCATGGCCGGAATGGTGGCCGCCCCTTCATCCACCAGCATATTCATCACAGGGCCGCTGACAATGATAACCGGCAGGAAAAATATCAGCCGGAACAGCCCCCTGCATTTGATGTTGCCGTTGAGCATGATTGCAATCATCAGGGCAAAGACCACAATGACGGGAACCTCCACAATGGTCTGCCACAGGTAGGTCACAATCTGCTGGGGGAACTCCGGGTTCTCCAGCCAAATCTGGGTAAAGTTCCCGATTCCCACAGGCGTAAACTTTGTGCCCACCGGCGTAATCCTGATGTTGAACCACATGTAATAGAAGGACTGGCAGAGGGGATACAGCATAAAGGCCGCCACCCCGATCACCCAGGGAAGCACAAACAGCCATCCGGCCCTCGCCTCTCTCTTTTCAAGCTTGCCGAGCTTCACTTTCGGCTTTTTCATTTTCTTTTCTTTTTCCATATTGACTCCTATCGGAAGAACTCAGTTCTTTGTTACCTCATAACTCATTCCTTCCAGCGTGTACCCGTCAGCGCTCTGCTGCACGGTGCTGTAATTCAGATAAATCTTCACACCGTTGTCATAGGTCACTACGGTGATTCCGTTGTCCCTGATTTCATGTTCCACGATAGACGCCCCTGCCGTCGCCTCATGCACCGCCGCCAGCTCCTTTGCATAGGAAACAATATCGTCCCGGTATACATTGTACTCGGAGCTGTAAACATCACTGGAATTGGTGTAAATCAAGTCCGCCGAGCTTTCCTTGGTGATATAGAATGAGGGGCAGGTTCCCGTCTCCACCATCTTCAGGAAAAACTCCTCCTTGTTGGCTTCAAAATTCACATACTCGGAATATACCGGCATAACGCCCTTCAGTACAATGGACAGGAAAGGCACGCTCTCGTCCTCAAAAATATAGCTTGAGGTGTACAGCGGCATATCCAGGAAGCTCTCCGTATGGTTCCACAGATACGCAAAGGGCTGCTGAAGCACCAGATCCGCAGATTCGTCCGCCTTCGCCACCGTGTTGTAATAGCTTTCCGCACATTGATGTCTGGTATAGAAGGTTCCGCTGTAATTATAGGAGTAGAGGGTATCTGTGATACCGCCCAGAGCCAGGCTGTTCACACCGCTCTTGGTATAGCTTTTTATAAACTTATCCAGAAGGTAATCCGTTCTGGCGGGAGTCAGCCACATGAACTCCTCATATACGTCCTTGTAGGTATCTTCCTCCTGCTTTCTCTTGTTAATCTTTTTCACCACATTGAAGGAAGCATTTTGCTCATCAGGGTTAATCCGCATGGCGTCATTGTAAAGATACATTTTGATGCCCTTGGACTCAGACTCCTTCAGGAGCTCCGTCAGGCTTTTCGTCCCGCCAATCTTTGAGTCTGCCTTGTACTTGGTAATGGGAAGGTTATACAGGCCGCCCTTCTGCCATCCCTTATACACGCTTAAAAGATCTGTCACTCCCTGCTGTTCCAAATCCGCATATATCTCCCGCACATCCTCCACCGTAGTCATCACCACGGCGCTGGTGCCCACAATCCAGGCTTCCCGCTCTGTCCCCAGAAAGTCTACCCTGGTCCGGAACTCATCCGGCTGTCTGGTTAAAAATCCGCTGTCCAGCAGATAATTCCTGTAAGCCTTCGCCATGCCGCAGTAATTGGCATTGTCACCGTTCAGGAACAGGTAACGCACCTGCAGATCCGAATGGCTTCTGTCTGCCTCCATCAACCTGAAGGAACCGGAGGTACTGTTGTTGCTGACGGGCTGGGTATACAGCCTGCGCTCCGTAAAACGGGCGAAAATTCTGTTGTAGTCAATGCTGACTCCGTTGGGAGAACCCTCAATCGTAACCCGCTGGTCGCCCTCCTCTATCACCGCCAGATAAGCAATTCCCTCAGAGGTATGGGCCATACCGAAGACAGGCACCAGCACATTGTTGGCCTCATTCACCATTTCATATTTTTCCCGCCAGAGCCTTGTGGTATCGGACTCCTCAAATCCTGCATCCATACCGTAGACCACGCCGGTATAGCCGGTGTTAAACCGCCCCTCCTTATCATCCAGATATATCAGGGCCCCGTTTCCGTCGGGAAGAAACATATAGCCGTCCTTCTCGTCCAGATAGCTGTATCCCAGATAAGGATACAGGGCGATGGTTCCGATGTAGGCCTCACCTTCCTCCACAATGGAGTCGTCGGGAATCCGGGCCGTGATGCCGTCCTCGTTCAGTGTGACCTCCAGGGTCATTCCCAGCTTGTATTTATTCCAGTAAACTTTTGCCGAAAAGCCATTGTCGGTGTAAGTGACCTCCTGGGTAATATCATCATTGATAAGGTCTGCCTGCTGGGTATCCACATTGGAATAAATCAGGTTCAGCACCAGCGCGGACTGCATGGCTCCCATCCACAGGTCGTTATTCCTGCCGTCGTCATAGCTTACGGCTGATTCCATACAGGCTCCCGTAGCCTTGTCAAGGACGATAACCGCCAGCCCTTCTTCTTTCACATAGAGAGCATAATTATCATTCTCCGCCACCAGCTTGTGGCCCATATATTCCTTTTCTGCCGCCTGTGCCTTAAGCGGTACGCCGGCCAGACATCCGAGCATCGGTACAAGAAGCAGAGCAACAAGTACGGATGCAATTACCTTTTTTAATTTAGCCGCCAATCTTGTACACCACCTCTCCGAATAAAGACTGTATGAAGTCAAATACCTGTGCCCAAAGCACATAAATGATAAACGCAAGCAGTAATGCAATCAATATCGTAAATACCGTCAGGCCGATAATCTTGACCGTCTCCTTGATTGTGTAGTTATTGATCTCCCGTATGGAGATAAACACCAGGATTGCTATCCAGACAAACATAAATACCGTTGCAAACTCCACAAAGAAGGACTCGTTATAGGTCACCACATGTGAGATTGCAAATATAAACGGCATGAATATCAGGTAAGGCGTCAGGCTGTAGATGAAGGAGCAGTAAATATGTTTCAATTTTCCTTCGCCGTCATTGATGGTACACATCAGATAATTACAGCCCGTTACCAAAAACAGCGCCACCAGCAGCAGTCCCACGTCCGAGAATATGTCGTAGTATCCCTCTCTCACCGTCTTAAACAGGAACCCGCAGAAATACTTGTTGATGAGATAAAACAAAATTCCGATGACCAGCATTACATTAGCGCTTGTCAGGGACACCTGATTCTGCCTCTTAATACCGTAGCAGCCGTCAATAGGATGCCTGATAAAGTAGAACATATACCGCAGCTCTCGCACCAGCTTCAGCTCACCGAACCGTTTCAGCGCCGCCCGGGGTTTTTTCAGAATGCCGTACTTTCTGTCCGCCAGCGTCAGAAGCTTCTTCACCAGCCAGATCACAACGATAATGATGATTACCGTCACCAGATTCCGCTTCAGCCAGTTGTTTCGGATTTCCCAGAAGGCGTCGGAATAGCCGTCGTAATCCTTGGCCAGCTTGGCATACCGGACAGCCTCGTCATAATTCTCCTCCTGAAGCAGAGCCTTGCCCATTGCCATGTTGGCGTAATCAAACAGATTGTTCATCCGCAGAACCTGATTCAACGGCTCCTTACTTTCCGTATAACGACCCTTGGAGAAGAGATACAGGGCCTCATGGAGATGCCGGGTAAACTCCGTGGGTTCAAACACCTGAATCTGCGCTTTATCGGAATCCAGAAGATAAATTTTATCCTCCGTGTCAATCTGAATCGCCTCCACCTTGGTGGAAAGACCGATTCTCTGCTGCCCGTCATCACTTCCGCCGAACACAAAGAGCAGGTCGCCCTCATTGTTATACTCATAGATGTAACCGGTTGCGGAAGCCACGAACACATTGTCATGATTTCCCACCGCCACCGCCGCCGGAACCTCCTCGTAAGCATCGCACTCGATCATATTGACGCCGGCAATGTTCAGACGCTTTAAGGTGTCGTATTTTTCACCTCTTGTTACCGTATAAATCAGGCCCTTCTCATCGATTGCCATATTATCCGGCGTAGAGGGGAGGTTACCTACGGACTTTGCCCGCTGGGCGTCAGTCTGAAGAGCTCTCCAGAAAATCCTCCAAAGGGATGCACTGGTGTTATTGGTACCGAAGTATCCCAGGAAGGTTCCGCCCTCCACCGGGCTGATTTGTACGATACCGTTGTTATTGGACTCACAAATGATGTACATGGTGCCGGATTCATTTACCACCACCTTCAGAGGCAGGAAATCCAAACCGTTTCCGTACAGGGGATGATCCGGCTTCCCGTAAGTCTGTATCAGCTGGCCGTTCCCGTCAAACACGAAAATGCTTCTGGCGTCTCTGTCCGCCACATAACAGGTATGGTCCTCCGTCACATACATGCCTCTGGGATTCACCAGGATGCCCTCGCCAAAGGTTGCAACCAGATCAGCCTCCATATCCGAAACCACTACCCGGCCGTTTCCGCTGTCCAGAATATACATATAGCCGTCATTTGTCAGGGTGAAATCCGTGGGGCCCGTCAGCGCCTCCTCCCCTATCTTGGTGATGGTCTTATAGGGCAGATAGGCCGTCTGAGTCTCCGTCACATAGCCATAGCCGTCAATGGTATAGGTTTTATAGGGCGAATCCGCCTGCACCTTTATACTGTCCGCTGCCACTCCCAGGAATAACAGGAGCGCGGTCAATGACACGAAAAGTTTTTTCCATGCTTTTTTCATCAATCTACTCACCTTTCCTGTTTACTTGATACCGGAGTGCGCCATGGTGTTCATGACGTTTTTCTGCAGGATGCAGAACAACACCAGGTTGGGCACAAACATAATCAGCGACGCTGCCGCCGCAACGCCTTGGCCGGCCACGGTATTGTTGGTGGAGGTGCTTGTCAGCGTGTTCATATAAAACGCCAGCGTCTTCAGACCGTCATCATTCACATAATAATTGGAGGCCTCCATATTGGTCCACACCTGCTGGAACACCAGGATTGCCGCCGTTGCAATGGCCGGTTTTATCAGCGGCAGGATAACCTTTGTGTATATCTGCAGCTCCTTTGCCCCGTCCATATAGGCCGCCTCAATCAGGGAATCCGGCACCTGATCCACAAACTGCTTCACCAGAAACAGCGCCACAGGCAGGGGAACCAGGGGCAGTATCTGCGCCCAGTATGTATTGGTCAAATGCAGCACATTCACCACCAGATACCTGGGGATCATCACTGCCACCGGCACAAACATCAGAGCAAGCTGGTTAATGTTCATCATTGCAAATCGACCCTTGAACTTCAGCTTGGACAGGGCATATGCCGCCGACGTGGTGAAGATCAGGGATGAAAACACCACCGTTCCGGTAATCAGCAGGCTGTTGAACACATACTTGGAAAGCGGTATACCCGCCGTTCTGGACGCCTTGAACAGCTTGCGGAAATTGTCCAGCGTAGGGTTCGTGGTAATAAACTTGGGCGGAAAGGCAAACAGCTCTTCCATGGGCTTAAACGCATGAAAGATAATGAATATAATCGGCAGCCCCGTCAATATTACCAGAGGAAGCACCATCAACAGGATTTTAATCTGACCTTTTTCAAATTTCTTTGGATTGATCCCATTCCCTTTATAAGCCATTTTCTTCCTCCTAATCCTTCTCGCCGAACAGCTTGTTGGCTATCTTTGAGAAAATCTGAACAATCAGCAGCAATGCAACGGATACGGCCGCCGCGTAACCCATTTCGTACCGGATGAAGCCGTAGTCTTCAATATGGTTCACGATGAGCTGGGCCGCGTAACCCGGCGTAGGGTTGCCCGCCAACATGGAGGCCACCTGTCCGTTCTGGAACGCTCCCACTATCTGCATAACGGCCGCAAACAGCATCTGGGGCTTCATGCTGGGGATAGTGACGTAAATCATCTCCTGGAATCGGTTCTTCACCCCGTCTATGGCCGCCGCCTCATAAAGGCTTTCGTCCGTATTCAGGATGCCGGCCAGGATTGCCAGGAAGCCTACGCCCATGCTGCTCCACAGTCCGATGATAATGACAATGGGCAGCAGATAGTCTGCATTTACCAGCCATATAATAGGTTCGTTGATGACTCCCAGATCCATGAGCCAGCTGTTAATGTAACCCGTCTGATCTCCCGTAAACATGATCTTCCAGAGTACCGTCATCGCCACGCCGGCGGTCATGCTGGGGGAGTAGAGAATCAGCGCCAGCACCGTCCTGAGCTTCCCGGGCAGATTGGCCAGTGCCCAGGCCAGCAGGAAGGAAAGCACATAGCCGCCCACGCCTACGATAATGGCGTACTTTACGGTGTTGGGCAGAACGTACTGCATGAACACCTCGTCGCTGGTAATCAGGTTAATGTAATTCAGAAAACCTACGGGCTTCGGAAACTGAATGACGTTAAAGTTCGTAAAGGAAAGAACCACCGCCAGGACCACCGGAGTCAGTATGAAAATTGTAAACAGGAGGGCATAAGGAAGAAGAAACAAATACCCCGCCTTATTGGAACGTTCCCTTCTGCTGATTTTGGTTGATTTCTTCATGGTATCCTCCGCCTCTATTTAGTCTCGAAAATCCTTCTCACCGCGTCCACCGAAGGCACCAGGTATTCCTTCAGCACATTTCCTTCACTGTCTATATACCCGAATTCCTCCAGCTTCCGTTCCGTCTCCCGCTCCACCGTCTTCACAGCCTTGTCAATGCGGGCCCGCAGTGTCTCTCCGTTTACCACGATATCGTTAAAGGAGTTGCTTATCTCACGCTCCATCATATAGCTTCCCAAAAGTCTGGGCGCCTCCAGAATATGTGACGCCTGCTCCATGATGATGTCCTTATGAGCCGTGGGGAAGGGCAGCTTCTCAAAGGCTTCTATATTGGCAGTGGGCCAGATGTACTCGTCGCCGTACATGATCTGGAGCATCTGCCCGAACTCCGCCTGCACATCCGCACCGGACCACCAGTCCATAAACTGCCATGCCTGCTGCTCCCTTTCCTCGTTGGAAGCAAACATGACCGTACTCTCCGCGCCGCCGGACATATACCTGTACACCTCCCCGGTCTCTTCATCCACAACGCCGGGCACCAGACCTATGCTCCAGGAGTTCGCGATTTCCGGCGCTGCATTCTTAATCAGGTTGTAGGAGTTAAAATCCGCTATCCCGATAGGCAGGTCGCCGTTTCTGAAGTGCTGGTAAAAGTTGGGAATATCCACCGGCAAATCGTACAGTGTGAACAGCTCCGTCAGGGCGGTCAGGCCTTCTATGGAATCCTCGTTGTTTACTTCTATGTCCTGGGCCGTCTCCCCGTAAAGGGCTCCGCCGTACTGGAAGAGCAGCGGCGTGGTCCCGTGGAAGTTGCGCATCACCATCATGGAAGCCGTGGGATAATACACATTCAGCCCCCGCATCTGCAGATCCGGCAGCATGGCAATCAGCTCATCCATGGTTTCCGGCGCTTTCAGTCCCAGCTTTTCCAGAATATCCGTCCTGTAAAACATAACATAGAAGTTCATGGTCTCAGGCAGGGAATAAAGTCCGTCCCCGATCACAGAAGACACCAGAATACCCTCCGTGTATCTGCCGAAGACTTCCTTATAATTGTCAAACTTGGTCAGATCCACCAACGCTCCTCTGATACCCAGCTCAAAGGGAATGGCGTAGTTGATTCCCGTGGCAATATCGGGTGTATCGCCGGAGGCATTAGCCAGCACCAGCTTCTGAGGATCCGTCATAATGGAAAGATCCACCTGAATCCCCGTTTCCACCGTAAACTGCTCGTCAATCATCTTCTGCATGATTTCCACATACTGCCTGGGCCGGTTCACCCACACCTGCAGGTGGGAAGCATCCGTATTGCTGGCGGAATAGGAGGTTCCGAAGAAGGAGTGTCCGAACCGTTTGATAGACAGTCCCGCCTGCTGGAAAATATTCAGCTTTTTCGGAAGCTTTGCATCCTTCTGATAAAAATAGATTCTGTCTATGGACAGCTTATTGTCATTGATCAGATCCACAAAGTTTGCTATCTGGGTGTTGATGGAGTTGACGCTGGTTGACAGCTCATCCACCCGGTAAATCAACTCGTCGGGCTCATCTCCCAGAGTCTTCAGCTGTTTTGCGGCTATAATCAGATAGCCGAAGGCCGCCACGTCCTCCGCATCCTTCACGTCCACAAACTGCGTTGCGAACTCTGCCAGAGCGTACAACTCATTCACCCATCCGTACAACCTGTCCTGCACATCCGGTATGTATCTTGTCAGCTTCAAATCCCTGTATTTATCCTTATTGGTGCCCGCCACCTTTGTGACCTCCAGGGACAGATCGTTGATGCCGTTCATGATCTCGTCCACCTGCTCCAGCACATAGCAGAGGTTTTCAGCGCTGATGGTAGCGGAAAGCGTGTGGGTTCCTTTTGTCAGGTATACGCTTAAGTTATTGCCCTCTCCGTCCTTAAACGTCTTTGTGGCGTATTTGGAGGACGCCTCCACCGGATAGCTCCGGAAAGCGGCGTTGGGGATTTCTCCGTCCACCCGCCAATCCACGAACACGGGAAAGTTATTCTTGTCGGCCTGCCTGTAATTCATGGCTATGTAATAATATCCGTCCGCGATTACATCAAACTGCCATGTAATCCTCTGGCCTGCAGTCTGGAAAGAATCGCCGTCCACGGTATTCAGCACCGTCTCCCCGGATGAAAGCGGATAAAGTGCGCCGTCATATTCGCTGGTGGCATGAATGGCGGAATCGTTTCTCAAATAGAAATTCTCGCCCTGAATGGTAATCAGCGCATCACCGGGAGCCTCTGAAGAACCGGTGTACTCAGCCACCTTCTCCGGCGCACACAGCGTAATATTTCCCAACAGGAAGTTCCCCTCACTGACTTCAATCTCCAACTCATGGCTTCCCTGCTCCAGCTCCACCTTCAGAGGCGCGGCATAACGATAGCTGCTGTCTCCCAGATACTTGCTCTCCCACTGTATCAGCTTGGAGGGCATGGACACGATCTCATTGCCGTATCTGTCCAGAGACACGCCCTCGCTCTGAACCCAGGTAGTCTCAAAATTCAGATTCCTTGTCTCATAAAAAGGGTATTCCCCATCTATTTTCATGGAAAACTCAATGGGAAGAATTGATTCATCATAAGAAAGATAATCAAACCCGATCCAGTAAAGAGCTGTCTCGGGCACTTCGATATTCAGACGCAAAATTACGCCCGGACCCACATCCGCAACTCGGCCGTCATAGCCGTAATTGTCCGATGTAAGCACAGACGCATCCTCACTTTTAACTGCACTTTCCAGGCGGAAGCATTTGCTTTCACCTGAATAGTCAGCCGCACTGTATCCCGCGCTGACATTTGTATAATTAGAAGAAAGTCTCTCGATACTGAAGCTTTCCACTCCTGCAGTCTGCTCCGTTGACTCTTCTGCCGCAGAAACAGATCCGGATCCTTCTGTCGAAAGCACCCCCCCCACTGCCATTGCGGCCGCCAGCACTGACGCTATGATTCTTCCATACCTTTTCCGCATCCCGCGAAACCTCCTTAATCTGTTTCTGTGACTCTTTCGCTTTTCAGCGCCTGTCCGCAAGACTTTCCTTCCCCCGGCTCTGAATTACAGTTCATATACAGTTTGACGAAAAAACCATGTTTCTTTTCCCTTAGTCGTGCATTTTGCATATGTATTTAAGCAAACCTTTAAGTTTTGACTTGATTTATCCCTTAAAATGCCGTTTATTTCCGTTTCTTTTAAGTATTCACTCAATCATTGTCAAATCCGCTTAACCTTACTATTAACTTACCACATCCTCAGGCAACAATCAATATACATTTTGTTTCTCGGTTTACAAAATTGCCTTTTCATTTTTGTACACTTTGCACATAAAATCAGGGAATATTTTATTCTGACGGAATATTTGCTGTTTTTTTTGACTATTTATGTATTGACTTAACTTTTGGCTCTTATTATAATCAGCGTATACAATAGATAATGATCCGTTTCAGCGGCGGCTGAATTACAGGAGGAAATAGAATGTTATACCTGCACTCCCTCTCCGAGGCGGAGGAAATTTTCAAGGCGCTGAGCACCCCCATGAGGCTACGCATTTTAGAATTAATTTATGAAAACGACCAGCTGAGCATGAACGACCTGGCAAAGGCTCTGGGGCTGACCAACAGCGCCATCTCACTGCATGTCAGCAAGCTGGAGGACGCCGGACTGGTGGCTATCCATACCACTTCCGGGAAGAGAGGCGTCATGAAGATTGTGCGCCCCGTCTATTCCCGTCTGCTGGTGGACATGGCTCCCCAGGCAAAGCCCAGGCATTGCTATACCGATGATATATCCGTGGGGCATTTTATTTCCTGCGACGTGCATCCCACCTGCGGGTTGGCAACTCCTGCCAATATTATCGGCGAGCTGGACAATCCCAAGGTTTTTTCCTATCCGGAACGCTTTGCTGCGGATATCGTGTGGATCGGATACGGCAGCCTGACCTACAGCCTGCCCAACCGCCTGAACCCGGGACAGTCCCTCCACGAACTTCAGATTTCCTTTGAGATTTCTTCGGAATGCCCCGAATTCAATCAGGACTATCCCAGCGATATTCACTTTTCCATCAACGACATTCCTCTGGGGACCTGGGTCAGCCCGGGGGATTACGGCGCCAGGCGGGGTATTATTTCCCCTTACTGGTGGCCTGAGCTGCTGAATCAGTACGGTCTGCTGAAATCGTTGATCATCAATGAAAACGGCACCTTTATTGACGGTACGTTGCGGATCTCCAAAACAACCATTCAGGATTTGCACATAGACCATAACAGCTCCATCAATTTTACCTTTTCCGTTCCCCAGGATACGCCCAACTGCGGGGGATTAACCCTGTTCGGGGAGAACTTCGGCGATTACAGCCAGGCAATCCGGGTAAAGGCGTACTATGACAATTCCGGCGCTGCTCAATGAATATTGAATATCCCGCTATTTATCAGGAACAGCCTGTGCGGAAAAACGCCGGACGGACGGCAGCGGCCTCTGTGCCCCTGTCGCTGCTCACTGTGCCGCCAGCCAGGTCTGGTACAGCTTCACATGATCGTTAATACAGGGCCAGTTGCCGCCGGCGCCTGCGGTAACGCAGATATATTCCTTCCCATGCACATCTGCCGCAAGGCTCGCCGCACAATTTCTTGACTGTACCACATAGCCTGTTTTGCCGCAGATTACCTCTCCGTGGGTATCCTTATCTTCAATCCTGCGCAGGAACCAGTTGGAAATCGACAGTCCCTTCGGATGCTGCTCCGTTGCGCCGGTAGTGTAGGTGTGCACCGACAGCACCGTCCTCAAGAAAGGATTATCCGCTGCGGTTTTCAAAATCACCGCAATGTCATACACCGTGCTGTAATGGTTCGCATCATACAGCCCCACGCAATTGGTAAAATGTGTGGAAGCCGACAGGCCCATCTCCTCCAGCTTCTGATTCATCAGCTCCACAAAGGCTTCGTGGGATCCCGCCACATAGCAGGCAAGCCCCAGCGCCGCGTCCGCGCCGGAAGGCAGGATCGTGCCGTAAAACAAATCACGCACCGTCACCTTCTCCCCCACTTCAAATCCCACATTGCTGCATCCGTTCACAAAGCTGTAATCCGTAATGTCTATTGTAATTGCAAAGGTTTCATCCAGCACGGGATTGTCAGCCCAGTCCTCTCCGCCTATTCCCAGGGCGTCCGCCGCCGTCAGCACCGTCAGCACCTTCGTCATGGATGCGGGATTCATGGAAGCATTTGCATTCCTCTGTGCCAGTATAATACCGCTCTCCACGTCAATCACTATGCCGTACTCACTGCTGACGCTGTCTGCAAATCCTGTGGTGGCGGATGTGCTCACCGCCTCATAGACCTTCGGCTGCAGGGTTTCCGTGCCTTCGCCGCCTAAGGTTTGGGTCGACGACAGTTCTCCGCCCAGGCCGTCAGGGTTTTGGGCTGACGACAGTTCTCCGCCTTCGCTGCCAGAGTTTTGGGACGACGGTATTTCTCCGCTTTCGCCGTCAGGGTTTGAAGATGACGGCGTTCCTTCTTCCGCACCGTCCGGTTCCTCCGGCGGCATGGTTATCACAACGTAACTGTTGTCTGTTTCCGGACCGCCGCCCACAGAAGCCATAAGCTGCTCGCCGCTGCCGTCCGGCTCTTCCCGGCGGCTCCCTTTTACCAGAACGCCTGTGCCCGCCACAGCCACAATCAGCAACGCCAGCGCTGCCCCGGGAATCACCCTTTTCTGTATCAGCTCCGCTCTCCGCTTTTCCCGTTTCATCTCCTCAAGCCTTCGCCTGCGCCGCAGCCTCCGCTCTTCTTCCGATTCGTTCATTCTCTCGTCATTCATCATCCGGGCTTTACTTTCAATACCTTTCTGTTTATTCTATTCCGCAGTCCTGCTCCGCAGAATATTTTTCCAGTTGTCAAAGGAGCATCGCTCCTTGGGCATCGCTCCTTGGGCATCGCTCCTTTTGCAAATGGCGCGGGGTGAACGTCTACAGTTCACATATATGAGGTTTTGCGCCAACGATTGCTTTCAACCCAACGTTATAAGGCGCCCTGACAATGCCGAACTCCGTGACGATTCCCGCTATCAGTTCATGGTTCGTCACATCAAAGGCCGGGTTAAACACCTTCACGCCTTCCGGCGCCATGGGCTCCTTATACCACATTTCCGTCACTTCATGAACCGGGCGCTGCTCAATCTGAATCTCTTTTCCGGACGGAGTCGACAAATCAATGGTGGAAGTGGGAGCGCAGACGTACACAGGCACACCGTAATACTTTGCAACTGCCGCCACCACCGATGTTCCGATTTTGTTGGCGGCGTCTCCGTTTGCCGCCACCCTGTCGCAGCCCACGAACACAGCGTTCACCAGCCCGGCGGACATGACGGACCCGCACATATTGTCACAGATTAGGGTCACATCCACGCCTGCCGCGGCAAGCTCAAAAGAGGTCAGCCTTGCACCCTGCAGAAGAGGGCGGGTTTCATCTGCAAACACCCGAAAATGATAGCCCCGCTCCTGTCCCAGATAGATGGGAGCCGTGGCTGTACCGTATCTGACTGTAGCAAGCTTTCCCGCGTTGCAGTGAGTCAGGATACCGTCTCCCGGCTTTACCAGTTTTAAACCGTTTTCTCCGATTCTGCGGCACACCTCTATATCCTCTTCCCGGATACGCAAGGCCTCCCTGCGCAGGGCTTCCTTTACCTCAGCCACAGGCCTTGCCTCATCTCTTCCGACCTTCAGCGCCACAGCCTCCATACGGTTCAGCGCCCAGGAGAGATTCACCGCCGTGGGCCTGGCGGAATTCAGATACTCCTTGTACTCACGGAAGCTGACATAAAATTTTTCAAAATCCCGCTCCCCGATTCCCTCCGCCAGCACATAGATCCCTAAGGCCGCCGCCACGCCGATTGCCGGTGCGCCCCGTACCTTCAAAAGGTAAATGGCGTCCCACATTTCCCTTGGAGTTTTCAGTGCAATCAGTTCTATTCTGCCGGGCAGCAGCGTCTGGTCGATAATCACCACCGCATTCTGCGCCTCGTCCAACGCAACCGTGTCGTAGTCCGCAATACTTTTTCCGCTCTGCATTTCTTCGGTCTCCCGTCTGTTATGATTTCCCTCCGGCTTAGCCGGTGCATAGCCGATACACCATCTCGCCTGTTTCCCGTGCCGGGGGCTGTTCGGAAATTGCCCCGGGTAATGCGCAGAATCCTCACCGTCTGACAATATCGGCAAATTCTGCGCCTGCCGCCTTTGCCAAATCTCCGGGCGCAAGCTCCAGCTGGATGCCGATACGTCCGCCGCTGACAATCATTTTCTCCCGCTTCTCCGCGGAACTGTCAATGCGGGTCACATACTGTTTCTTCATGCCCACGGCAGTGCAGCCTCCCCGGATGTATCCGGTGACTGCATTGATGTCTCTGACGTGGATCATCTCCACACTTTTCTCGCCCACGCTCTTTGCGGCGGCCTTCAGATCCAGCTCCGCCGCAATGGGAATGACAAAGACAAAATAGTTCCTGCTGTTTCCCACTGTCACCAGGGTCTTATAGACCTTATCGTAGGGCAGTCCAAGCATATCCGCTATCTGTATTGCGTCTGTGAATTCGTCGCACCGGTAGGTATACTGCGTAAAGGGAATGTTCATGGATTCCAGAATACGCATGGCATTTGTCTTGATTTCCTTTTGCTTTGACATGCTCCAATCCTCAAAAATAAGATTACAGGTGATACTTTAATTATAACACAGTTTTTCTCGCAATGCCACATAAAAATACATCCGTTTTCTAACCTGGGTTTACAGGTCCTTGCAGGGGACGGCGGGGCTCCGCACAGCGGGACGCAGCAACGGGACGGCGGGCAGGGAAGCCTCCTCGGAGCACACGCCGCGCAGGACGTTCAGATGAGCCTCAGACGATGCAATGCGGGTTGCGTCCCCGCATCGCATGAGTCTCATCTTCGCTGCGCTCTAAGTGTGTTCCGAGGAGGCTTCCCTGCCCGCCTGATTGCAGCACATAGCCGATTTTTTGGGGGCAAGTGACGCAGTTCGGAGCAGATATCACGAAAAATTTTATACAAGGTGCCAGATTCAACGGTTGAAAAAAGTGTTGACGGAAGTGCTGATAAGTGATAGTGTATTTTATAAGAAAAGGTGTTACCGTGAAGCAACGGTTCGCCTCGTTAAGTGTAAATCAAAAAAGCAACCTAACTTTGGTCGGTGCGGTTGCTTTTTTGATGCTTGTTATTTCTTCCGGTCTGCCGGATACTGATAATTGTGACGATGATGCTGATAACCGTCACTACAATACCGACAAGCTCCAGAATGATTCCGAACACCAAATAGTGCTTACCTTTCGCTCTATTTTCCATATGTACGATCCCTCCTATCGGTACTGGAAGCTCTCAAAATGTACTCATTTTGGCAAAAGGCGAACCGCTACCCGTTTTGGTAACACCCATGTATATTTTATCATACTTGCGGGATTTTGCAAGAAGTATCGGATAATTTACGGTGATTTTTGTGAAATTGCAGCGAACCTGCGGCAAGTGACGCCGCCCGAAACAAGCAAATACCTACTCAAGAACAGGCGGGCAGGGAAAAGCCCCCTTGGAGAACACTTAGAGCGCAGCGAAGATGAGACTCATGCGATGCGGGGACGCAACCCGCATTGCATCGTCTGAGGCTCATCTGAGCGTCTTGCGCGGCGTGTGCTCAAAGGGGGCTTTTCCCTGCCCGCCGTCCCGCTGTGCGGAGCCCCGCCAAGACTCGCCTTCATACGAACAAAAAATAACACCCGGACAGATGACATCCCATCTGCCCGGGTGCATTAACCTGTTTAAAAATCCTATCAGTTCTTAGCCGCCTTCTCCGCTTTCAGCGCCGCGGTAAGCTGGGGCACGATCTTATTCAGATCCCCCACAATACCGTAGTCCGCCACATCAAAGATAGGCGCGCTCTCGTCCTTGTTGATAGCCACGATCAGATCCGACTCCTCCATACCCGCAACGTGCTGAATCGCTCCGGAAATACCGATTGCAAAGTAGATTTGAGGGCGGACGGTCTTGCCGGTCTGTCCCACCTGCAGATCCTTGGGCTTCCAGCCGGAGTCCACCACCGCACGGGAACAGGATACGGTACCGCCCATAACCTCCGCAAGCTCCTCCAGTATCTTAAAGTTCTCCGGGCTTCCCACGCCGCGGCCGCCGGATACCAGAACCTTTGCATCCATAATGTCAACGGTATCGGAAACCGCCTTAACCACTTCCTTGATGGTTACATATCTGTTGTTGGGCGTAAATCCGGGATTATATTCCTCTACCACTGCCTTTGCGCCTGCCACAGGTGTAAGCTTCTGCATAACGCCGGGACGAACCGTTGCCATCTGAGGACGGTTGTCAGGACACGCAATGGTTGCAATGGTGTTTCCGCCAAAGGCAGGACGGGTCATCAGCAGCTGATTGTGCTTCTGCTCCACACCGGGCTTGGGCTCCAGCGGGAAATCACCGATCTCCAGCACGGTGCAGTCTGCGGTCAGGCCGGTTGCCACCCTTGCGGAAACAGTGGGGCCAAGGTCTCTGCCGATGGCGGTAGCGCCCACCAGCATGATTTCCGGCTTGTATTTATTGATAGCGGAAGCCAGCGCATGGGCGTAAGGCTCCGTCCTGTAATCCTTCAACTCAGGATCATCTATCAGGATCACTTTATCCGCGCCGTATTCTGCCAGCTTGTCAGCCAGTCCCTTTACCTGATACCCGATTAAAACTGCCGTAACTTCCGTCGAAAGCTTCTCAGCCAGCTCCTTGCCTTTTCCAAGCAGTTCATATGCAATCCCGCTGATTTCATTGTCCACCTGCTGGGCGAACACAAATACGCCCTTGTATTCTTCAATATTCTTGGTTACCATGGTTTGCCTCCTATATTAGATAATGTGCTTCTCTTTGAATTTACCCACAATATAGCTCACTGCGTCCTCAGGCGAATCGGGAACAACCTTCTCACCTGCGCCCTTACGAACCTTGTCGGATGCCTTTGCGATCTTGGTAGGAGAACCCTGCAGTCCCAGGTTTCCATCCTCCACATCCTTCAGATCGGCTCTGCCCCAGGTGGTAATCTCCGCCTTGCAGGCGTCGAAGATTCCGCCGGGCGTCATATACCGGGGAGCATTCAATTCGGAGAGTGCCGTAATCAGGCAGGGCATTTTGGTCTCCACCACATGATACCTGTCGTCATACTGCCTCTGAACGGTAACCTTGTCGCCGTCAACCTTGATGTCCTGTGCATAGGAAATAACGGGAATCCCAAGATGCTCGGCAATCTGAGGGCCTACCTGTGCGGTATCGCCGTCGATAGCCTGGCGGCCTGTGATAATCAAATCATATTCCATATTTCTCAATGCGCCTGCAATGGTGGTGGAAGTGGCCCAGGTATCCGCACCGCCCAGCACCCTGTCCGTCACCAGGACGGCATTGTCGGCGCCCATAGCCATTGCCTCGAGAAGTATATCCTTTGCCTTGGGAAGTCCCATAGTCAGCACCGTAACCTCAGCGCCATAGGCATCCTTCAGTCTCAGGGCAGCCTCCAGGCCTGCCTTGTCATCAGGATTCATGATGGCAAGCATTGCGCCTCTGTCAAGCGTTCCGTCAGGATTAAATTTAACACCACCCTTTGTATCGGGCACCTGCTTAATACAAACAACAATTTTCATTGTATTTTCTCCTTCTTACTTTTTAATATAACGCAATCTTACGGAAACGCCGAAAGCCTTCTGCCTCCGGCGTCGCGGCGTTGCGCGCACCGCGGCTCATTCCGGCTTACTTGAACAGGCTTGCGGAAATAACCATCCGCTGAACCTCGGAAGTGCCCTCGTAAATCTCGGTAATCTTTGCGTCACGCATCATGCGCTCTACATCATACTCTCTGATGTAGCCGTAACCTCCGTGAAGCTGTACCGCCTTGGTGGTAACCTCCATGGCAACCTCCGCCGCATACAGCTTAGCCTGCGCAGCTTCCACAGAATAGGAAATCTTCGGGTTGCTCCTGTACTCGTCCTTCTTAAGCGCAGCCTTGTATACCAGCATCTTGGCAGCCTCAACCTTAGTTGCCATGTCAGCCAGCTGGAACTGGGTATTCTGGAAACCGCTGATGGATTTGCCGAACTGCTTTCTCTCCTGGGTATAAGCGATGGTCCTCTCGAGGGCGCCCTCCGCAATCCCCAGCGCCTGTGCAGCGATACCGATACGTCCGCCGTCCAGGGTGTGCATTGCAATATTAAAGCCCTTACCCTTCTGCCCCAGCAGATTATCCTTGGGAATACGGCAGTCCGTGAAAATCAGCTCGTAAGTAGAAGAACCCCTGATACCCATCTTCTTCTCCTTGGTGCCGAAGGAAAAGCCGGGCGTACCTTTTTCAACAATGAAAGCGGAAATCTCTTTCAGCTTTTTGCCTTTTTTCTCAACGGTGCCTGTCACGGCAATTACAATGTAAACGTCAGCTTCCTTGCCGTTGGTGATAAAGCACTTGGAGCCGTTTAAAATCCACTCATCCCCGTCCAGTACAGCCTTAGTCTGCTGTCCCTGGGCGTCGGTGCCCGCGCCGGGCTCCGTCAGGCCGAACGCGCCAACCTTGCGGCCGCTTGCCAGATCGGGAAGATACTTCTGCTTCTGCTCCTCTGTGCCGTAGGTCAAAATGGGATCAATGCAGAGAGAGGTGTGGGCGGAAACAATAACGCCGGTGGTGCCGCAGACCTTGGAAAGCTCCTCCACGCACATAACATAGGTCAGAATATCACAGCCCTGTCCGCCGTACTCCTTGGGAACAGGAATGCCCATGAAGCCGTACTTTGCCATCTTTTCCACAGTCTCTCTGGGGAAGCGCTCTTCCTCATCAACCTCCTGCGCCAGAGGCTTTACCTCATTCTCGGCAAAGTCCCTGAACAGCTGTCTCGCCATCTCATGTTCTTTGGATAATGTAAAATCCATGATGTTTATTCCTCCATCTATCTATTTTTTTAAATGCAGTCACGCTGTTTTGAACACAACGCGCCTTACTTTGTATAGTTGTAGAAGCCCTCGCCGGTCTTCTTGCCCAGCTTGCCTGCCCGAACCATCTTTCTTAAGAGCGGAGCGGGAGCATATTTGGAATCGCCTGTCTCCGCATAGATGACCTCCATAATAGCCAGAACGATATCCAGTCCGATATAGTCGCCAAGAGCCAGGGGACCCATGGGATGATTTGCGCCCAGCTGCATAGCCACATCGATGTCGGCAACGGATGCAACACCTGCAGCATATACGTTAATTGCCTCGTTAATCATGGGAATCAGGATTCTGTTTACCACAAAGCCTGCGGCTTCATTTACCTCAACAGGCGTTTTGCCGATTTCCGCGGCAATGGCCTTGATCTTCTCCACCAGGTCTGCAGGGGTGTTGGCGCCCGCAATCACCTCCACCAGCTTCATCCTGTCGGCAGGATTGAAGAAGTGCATACCAATCAGAGGACGATCCAGCCCGTTGCCCATCTCCGTAATGGAAAGGGAAGAGGTATTGGATGCAAAAATGCAGTCCTTTTTCACAATCTGCTGCAACTCCGCGAAGGTCTGCTTCTTGATTGCCATATTCTCAGGGCAAACCTCGATCACCAGATCGCACTCCGTACAAATATCCTTTAATCCGGTTACAATCTTTGCCGCAACCGCATCAGCCTTCTCCTGAGTAATCTTCTCCTTGCCCACCAGGAAATTCAGATTCTTCAGAATCTTTGCCTTACCGCCGTCAGCGAACTCCTGCTTAATGTCGCAGAGGCAGACCTCATAACCGTCTGTCATTGCAAATGCCTGCGCAATCCCGGCTCCCATGGTGCCGGCACCGATAATACCTACCTTCATTGTGATTCCTCCTTGTATTTTATATGATATTACAACACAGCCATACGGAATGAATGCTTCAGACCGTGCATGACTGTGTTGATGCTTTACCGAAAATCAGGCGTTCTTGAAGGGCTCCTTCACCTTGTCCTTGTTCTTGTCCAGGAAAAATGCCATGCCGTACTTCTGATCCTCCGTCTCGAAGCAGGCGCCGAACAGCTTCTCCTCTATGACAAGGGCTTCATCCATATCCTCGTCAAGTCCCTCGTCTATGGCCTTTTTACAGTTACGAACGGCAATGGGCGCATTCTTCGCTATGGCGCCGGCCATCTTCTCAGCCGCCGCCATCAGAACCTCCTGAGCCGTCTTCGTCACATTGCCCTCCGCATCCGTCTCAGCGGAAAACACCTCGTTTACCAGACCGATTCTCAAAGCCTCCGGAGCCTTGATGTTGCGGGCTGTGTAAATCATCTGCTTTGCCATGCCTGCGCCTACCAGGCGGGCCAGCCTCTGGGTTCCCCCGAAGCCCGGCGTAATCCCCAGCCCCACCTCCGGCTGTCCGAACACCGCATTGTCGGAACAAAGCCTGATGTCGCAGCTCATGGAAATCTCACAGCCGCCGCCCAGGGCAAAGCCGTTTACCGCCGCAATCACAGGGATCGGGAAGGTCTCCAGTCTGCGGAACACGTCATTGCCCTTCTTGCCGAAAGCCTCGCCTTCCGCCTTCGTCAGCGTGCTCATCTCACCGATATCCGCGCCGGCCACAAAGGACTTCTGTCCCGCGCCGGTGAGGATAAGGCAGCGTACCTCATTCAGATTCACCCCGTCCAGAACGGCATTCAACTCATCCAGCACCTGGGAATTCAAGGCGTTCAGCGCCTTTTCACGGTTGATGGTGATGGTTGCAATGTTACCCTTCTGCTCGTACAATACAAATTCCATGCTTGCCAATCCTCCAAAATCCTTTATTCTTCGTTATTAATCTTCTATCTTTACAATGGTGGAGCAGCCCATGCCGCCGCCGATACACAGCGTAGCCAGGCCGGTCTTTGCGCCCTTTGCCTGCATCTCATGAAGCAATGTCACCAGAATACGGCAGCCGGAAGCTCCCACGGGATGGCCCAGGGCAATGGCGCCGCCGTTGGGGTTCAGCTGTTTGTCCACATCAATGCCCAGTTCTTTGCCCACTGCAACGGACTGTGCCGCAAACGCCTCGTTTGCCTCGATAATGTCAAAGTCTTCAATCTTCATGCCGGTCTTAGCCAGCACCTTCTTTGTGGACGCAACAGGGCCGATACCCATGATCTCGGGACGAACGCCTGCCAGCGCGCCTGCCACAAAGGTAGCCATGGGCTTAACGCCCAGCTCCTTTGCCTTCTCCTCGCTCATCACTACGATTGCCGCCGCGCCGTCGTTGATACCGGAAGCATTGCCGGCAGTCACAAAGCCGTCGGGATTGATAGGACGGAGCTTCTGCAGGCCTTCCATTGTGGAACCTGCACGAGGGCCCTCGTCAACCTTGAACTCAATGGTCTCCTTCTTTTTCTTCACCGTGACGGGAACAATCTCCTTATCAAAAGCGCCGGACTTCTGCGCTGCCTCGGCCTTCTGCTGGCTCTTTAAAGCAAACTCATCCAGTTCTTCACGGGTCAGCCCCCACTCCCGGCAGATATTGTCGGCCGTCATAATCATATGGTAATCATTGAATGCATCCCACAGGGCGTCCTTAATCATGGTGTCAACCAAGATGCCGTTGTTCATCCTGTAACCGTAGCGGGCCTGGGGAATCGCATAGGGCGCCATGGACATATTTTCCATACCGCCTGCCACCACGACATCGGCGTCTCCCGCCATAATCATCTGTGCCGCCTGGTTCACGCAGTTTAAGCCCGAGCCGCACACTACGTTCATGGTAACGGCGGGTACTTCAATGGGAAGACCTGCCTTGATGGACGCCTGGCGGGCTACATTCTGCCCCTGGGCTGCCTGGATAACGCATCCCATATAAACCTGGTCAACATCCTCCGGCTTAACGCCGGCCCTGTTCAAGGCCTCCTTGATGACGATTGCACCCAGCTCGGCAGCGGGGGTGGTGCTCAGGGTGCCGCCCATGGTACCGATTGCGGTACGACATGCTCCGGCTAAAACTACTTTCTTTGCCATGTTTTTTTCCTCCAATGATTTTATTTTTTGATTGTTATTTTTTTGTCATAACCCTATCTTTAAGTGTACCATAGTCACAGGTGATTTGCAATGAATTTTCCCTGAAAAAAAAGAACTTTATCCGCCGCGTCGATAAAATCTTCCTTATGGGAAATTACCAGCGCCGTTTTCCGTATGGCCGATTTCCCATCCCCCGTCACCGCTTTCAGCGCCCTGACGGCCCGGCTGTCCGCCCCGGTGTCAAAGGCAGAAGAAAATTCATCCAGAAGCATGATCGGCGCGTGGCTGTACAGCGCCCGGGCAAAGCAGATCAGCTGCCGCTCCCCGCCGGAAAAGTTGCCGCCCCCGCTCTCCGCCATAGTATGGATTCCCTCCGGAAACCTTTTCACCATCTCGCCCAGCCCCGTCAGCTCCAGCACACAGGCAAGCCGCTCCCTGTCAGGCTCCTCTCCCAACAGGATATTTTCTTCTATCGTCCCCAGAAACAGCTTCTGATTCTGTTCCACATAAGTAAAATTCTCAAACCAGCTTTCCGCCGGCATATCATCCTGGCTCTGCCCGAAGACTCTGATCGTCCCGGCGTTCTTTTTCTGCAGCCCCAGCAGCACCTTCATCAGGGTACTCTTTCCGCAGCCCACTTCTCCCTTTATAGCCAGATAGGTATTTGCCCCCGCTTCCAGTGAAACATCCGAGATTCCGCTGCCGTTTTCATAGGCAAAGCCCACTCCCGCTATCTCCACCGCTGCGGCAGCCGGGTCTGCCTCTGCCCGAATCTCTTTTGTATCATCAGTCGCTGCAGAGCTGTCAATGACAGAAAAGACACGCTCCATGGAGGACAGTATGGGCTGAAGATCAAGCGTCATCCCGCAGAAATCCACAATCCCCGCCAGCACGCCGCCTGCCAGCGACGGAATGATCGTCAGCACCGACAGGGGCAGCTCCCCCTTTAAGAACAGGAACACCCCCAGCCCCACAGCTGCGCCGGTATACAGGAAATTACAGATATTGCTGACGGAAACCCGCCCGGCCGTATAGAGCATGAACCGTCTCCTGATTTTCCTGCCGAGCATAATGACCCCGCCGGTCTTCTCCTGCTCCGCTTCCTCCTGCCGATACGTCCTGATGGTCTCCGCCATGGACAGACTGTCCCCCAGCCTGTCCATGAAGTCGCCGTTGTTCTCCTGCTGCTCTTTACTGACCTTCCTGACTTTCGGCTGTATCAGGCGATTGTAAAGAAGGGACAGCGCTGCGCACACCAGCGCCCCCGCTCCCAGCATCGGGTGATAACAGCAAAGAGCCGCCATGCAGCCTGTGGCCTGAAGCACCGGCATCAAAAGCATCCCCAGGGCATAGGTAAGAAATGAGGCGATGACGCTGCAGTCGTTGATCAGCCTTGCGCTCCTGTCTCCGGCCTTTTCTTCCGCCCCGCTGCCGGGCCGAAACACCAGATACGCCCTGAACAGATCCTTTTTGATCTTATTCGTAAGATACAGATTCACATAATCCATCACTCCTGCAAAGAATATCATCACCAGCAGCGCCAAAAGGTAAATAAGCAGAAGTCTGACGATCCCGGCAGTCTTTTCATCATATGCCCCCGCCCCGAAAAAGTCTATTGCCGCTTTCTGAAGGGATGCAGCCGAAAGGGTGGCAAATACATCCTGAGCGGAAAAGAGAACCAATGCGGGAATATACAGCCACCATATCTTCTTCACATAGGACAGCGTCCTTTTTATAAGTTCTTTATCTTTCACATTGTTTTTCATTTTATCCCTCCGATTTGATCCTCCGATCGATTCTCTGTCCCCATGGAGACAATTCGCTCCATGGAAGCAGTTCGTTCCATGGAAGCAGTTCGTTCCACGGATAACCTCCGTGCGTCCGGAAAAGCCGCTTCAAAGCCGTCGTCATGGGTGATCACAAGCACCGTCTGCCCTCCGCCTTTTTGCAGGATCCGATCCACCTGCCTGTAGATCACTTCGGATACATCACTGCTTAAGTTCGCCGTAGGTTCATCCAAAACGATCATATCCGCCCCGGACAACAGCGCCCGGCTGACGGAAATACACTTTTTCTGTCCTCCCGACAGGTTGACGCCCTTTTGCTCTATGGCGGCCTCCAGGCCTCCCGGCATTCCGTCCAGCACCCGGCTCACCCCGGTGGAATCGCACCATTCCCGCACCGCCCGGACGGAAAGGGATTCGTTCCCCTTTCTGATGTTGTCCAGAATGCTTCCCCGGAACAAAACAGGATCCTGTTCCCCAATGACCACCCGTGACCGCAGGGCGTGAAGACTCCGATCCTGCGGATCCTCTGCCCTTTCCTGTCCCGCCGGGCAGTATTCAATGGTTCCTCCCTCAGGCAGATACAGGCCTGTGAGCAACTTGGAAAAGGTGGACTTCCCCGCTCCGTTTCTTCCGGTCAGCAGGTACAGACGGTTTCTTTCCAGATCACAGTTCCATCCCAGCAGGACGTGGGTTTCCCCGGAATATCCGAAGGTAAGATCCCTGACCCTGCAGAAAACCTCGTGAGATTCCCTGCCGTCAAAGCTGCGCCCCGAATCCGGGACAGCCTTCAACCCGGGTCCGTCCTGCCCTGGCATTTCCTCCCGAAAGCGGTAACTGCCGCAGTTTGCGTATGCCTCCTGCTCCGATTCCAGACTCCACACCTCCGCCACTCTCTGCAGGGAAGCTATATCCTGCTGAAGGGTTCCCAGAATCTGAACCATAGACTGGATCACCGCCGCAACGGAAAGCGCCAGGGTAATCACTGTGACACATTCCGCCAGAGCCATTTCCCCCCGCATGTAGGACAGCGCCGGATAAAAAATGCCAAACAGCATGGGAAGCATGGAACACAAAAAACCTCCCGACATCATCAGGCAAATAGGCGGCAGCTGCCTGCGGTACTGTCCCTCCGCCGCCTTCAGGGCATTTTGGTATCTTGTAAACGCCCATTTCTGCGCCTTTTCCACCTGCACCGTCTCCAGATTTCCAAGCAGATCTCCGGACACACTCTCCGCCTCCCCCAAGGCGTCGAATATCTTCTTCCGACAGCCCTGCATGGGCCTGGACACAATCAACTGCAGCAGGAAAGCGCCGGCGATCACCAGTATCATAAACAGACAGAACAAAGGCCTGATCAGGAGGATCGCTGCCATGGAGGCTGCAATCCTGCAGATATTGGACGTCAGCTTCCACAGCTCCGACGTCCATAGGTCGGCAGCGCCGAGAAGATCCGACGTGCCCCGCACATACACATCCCCGGCGTTCAGATTCCGGATATCCTTCATCCGTGCCTTCAGCAGGGAATGTGAAAACCGCTTCTGATAACGTTCTATCACGTCACAGCGCAGTTTCACCTTGTACCCCTGCTCCGCTGCCGCTACAAGGCACACCCCCAGCAGAGCTGCCAGCATACGGTACACCGCCCCCCAGGGATCGGCGCCGCTCTCCATCTGACCCGCAAGCCGGCCCAGCATATCCGCGTAATACACATTGAACACAGCGGCCGCCGCTGCCAGGATAAACATACCTGCCATATGCAGTCCCACATACCTTTTACCCAAAGGCTTCAGGGCCGCCTGAATCGCTTTCAACATTTTATTATTCCTCCTTATCTTTTTCGCCCTTTCGGATAAAGCCACTGTAGCACAGGGAAAAAAAGATTGAGAAATTTGATGCCAAATGCGGAAAATCTGATGTGAAATGCACGTCTATTGACATATCCCCGCAGGCTGCGCATAATAATAGCGTCGGGATACAACCCGCATACCTTGAAATAACCACCTGTAAATCACTACCCCTAACGAAAGGCATTCACATGGATCAGCTTTCTCTTTTTGATACACAGAGCGAACATTCCTTATCACCCGTCACGATGCCTCTGGCGGATCGGCTGCGCCCTCAGGGACTGGAGGATTACATCGGACAGACCCACCTTCTGGGCCCCGGTATGCTGCTGCGCCGGATGCTGGAGCAGGATCGGATACCCTCCATGATATTCTGGGGGCCGCCCGGCGTGGGCAAGACCACTCTGGCTAAAATCATTGCCGGCCGCACAAAGTCCGACTTTGTGAATTTCAGCGCCGTCACCAGCGGCATCCGGGAAATCAAGGATATTATGAAGCAGGCGGAGGACAACAGGGCCTTCGGCGTCCGCACCCTGGTATTTGTAGACGAGATTCACCGTTTCAACAAGGCACAGCAGGACGCCTTTCTGCCCTATGTGGAAAAGGGCAGCATCACCTTAATCGGCGCCACCACGGAAAACCCTTCCTTTGAAATCAATGCCGCGCTCCTGTCCCGGTGCAAGGTATTTGTACTGAAGGAGCTGACGGAGGAGGATCTGTGCCGGCTGCTGTCCCGGGCTCTGACGGACAAAAAGGGCTTCGGCAGCATGGACGTCCGCATGGACAAAGAACTGCTGCCCGTCATTGCCGCCTTTGCAGACGGAGACGCACGCACCGCCCTGAATACTCTGGAAATGGCCGTGTTGAACGGGGAAATCTCTTCCGACGGCTCCATCACCGTGCAAAAAGAGACACTGGAACAGTGTCTGGGAAAGAAGACCTTATTATATGATAAAAAGGGGGAGGAGCATTATAACCTGATTTCCGCCCTCCACAAATCCATGCGCAATTCCGACCCCGACGCCGCCGTGTACTGGCTGGCGCGAATGCTGGAGGCAGGGGAAGACCCTCTGTTTATCGCCCGCAGGCTGATCCGCTTTGCAAGCGAAGATGTGGGATTGGCGGACAGTCAGGCTCTGCCTCTGGCGGTGGCCGCATATCAGGCCTGCCACTTTAACGGTATGCCGGAATGCAATCTGAACCTGGCTCAGGCCGTCATCTATCTGTCTCTGGCCCCCCGCTCCAACGCGGTTTACCGGGCCTATGAAACGGCAAAGACGGACGCCCTGGCCCAGCTGGCGGAGCCCGTTCCTCTGGTTATCCGCAACGCCCCTACCCGGCTTATGAGCGATCTGCACTACGGCGACGGCTACATCTATGCCCATGACACGGAAGAAAAAATCGCCGCCATGACCTGCCTGCCGGAAAGTCTGAAGGACAGGCGTTATTATCTGCCCACGGAAGAGGGCGCAGAAGGAACCTTTAAAGAGAGGCTGGAACGCAGCCGCAGCTTCCGCCTGGACACACCCCCAAAGCGCCTCACATAATGCTCCCGAAAGACCACGTCGGATCCAAGCCCCACGAAAAAACAGCGGCTCCTGTTTAAGCCGCTGTTTTTTACTCTCTTACTTTATGTATGCGTATTACAGACCGTGTGCCTGGTTATATGCGTTACAAATCTTATTGGAATTCTTAATCAGAATATGCATGGCCATAAAAGGTCCGATACCGCAAAGCATACTGCCGAACAACTGCCACATCAGCACCGTGGTACCGTTCTCCTGGAAGTTCATCCCATACCTGGGCGCATTTTCCGCCAACCTGTTGCCCAGCTTATAATACCAGATCCAGGAATAAATACTGCAGGTGACAAAGGATAAAACAATGAACTGCAGAAGACCTGCGGTGCTCTCGCCGTCTCCCTCACAGGCAATATTCACATCCTTTGCCATCCTGTAAAGGAAATAATAACCGTAAATTCCGCAGGTAATTATGGAGAGAATGATATAGACCAGAAGGCCTCTGTCTGTTTTAAGCCTCTCACCTGCATAGGGCGCCGGATTTCCCGACAGGGAATTGCGAATATCATTGAACGCACTCTTCAGCTCATTGCCTGAATTGTTGAACGCCTCCGACGCCGTCTTCTCAATTCTCTTCTCAACGGACTGGGAATCTGCCCCCCCCAATGACTTTCCGCAATTCGGGCATACCGATGCGCCGTCTTCTACACTGCTGCCGCAATTTGGACAAAACATAAGCAAAACGCTCCTCTCATTTTCTTTCGTACTCCAACAAACGGAATATAATATTATTGCCCGGTTCAAAAACCACAATATCTCCGTCTGTAAATATGAGCCGATATAGATATATTGTAATGAAGGCAGCCACTATTGTCAACATAATTATTTTATAAATTTTTAGATTTATTTTAGATTTTATAAAATATACAATCACCGCCACAGGGGGCAGCATAAACAGCGGATGATAGTAAAACGCAGCGGAAAAGTCCAGCTTAAGCACCGACAGCCAGGCCCGTGTCATACCGCACCCCAGGCAGGAGATCCCCGTGACAAACTTAATGGGACAGCCGATTCCCACCAGGTGCATCACCCCGTATATAAACACTATGCCTGCCGCCAGGCCGATTAAATCCTTATGCTTTTTCAGTCTCATACCTGTCTCCCCTGTAAGCTGCCCGTTTTCACGGATTTCGCAGCCGGAACCATATGCAGCAGCGCTTTATCCCGGTCAGAAGATCATCCTGCTCTGCTGCAGGCGTCCTTCATCCGCTTTACATCCTCAAAGGTAATCTCTTTATCCGAATACCGGGCCTGTTCGTACAGCTCCGCCATCTCCGGCAGGGAAAGAGCAGCGCCGCACTCCCCTGCGGTCATACAGTTCAGCGCTCTTCTGTCCTCCGCCGCCAGGCCGGAAACCAGAACCTTCTTTTTATATAATCTGCGCACCCGCTCCTTCGGCGTAAATCTCTGAAACATGCCCCTTCTTTTGCTGCCGACGCTTCTTTTTTCGGGATTGCACTTTTCCCTGAGGTCAAAAATGTCCTCCTGTCCGCCGGCGTCGTCTCCGTCCGGGCCTTTCCTGCCAAAACGCTTCCGCAGAAAGCCAACCAGACGCTTCAGCCCCCACAGCAGTGCAAAGACGCAGCTGCAGGCAAACAGAATGAGTACCGCATACTCCAGCACATCCCAGAACAGGGAATGTTCGGCTTCCGGCAGCATAAGCATTTCACCGGCAGGGGCGTGCCCGCCTCCTTCCTGCACAGGAACCGGCCCTTCCGCCTCCCGGCCTGCAGACAAAAGCCCGAAGAAAAATTGCAGCAGCTTCTTCAGTCCTTTTTTCAATACGGTGAAAACCGGTTCCAGCCACTCCACATGCAGGCTTAAGAGCAGAATCACCGCCCCGGACAGAGTATAGGGAATCACAAGGCCCAAGCCGGAACGCAGCATCTCTCCGGCAGGCAGATAACCGGCGCTGGATCTGTTCACCCGCAGGAAATCCAAATAGTGCTTCAGATAATAAAGAATCAGATAGCAGGCCAACACTCCAATCAAAGTGAACAGATAATATCCATCCCAATCCGGCATACCCTCTTCTATATGAAACAGCAGGTTTGCCGCCACAGACAGTCCCGCTGCCCCCAGGGGATGAATACTCTCTGAATAAACAGCCCGTTTCCCGCTCAGCCGAAGCCGGAGGGAACAAATGATATAAACCGCCCCGCAGATCATGCAGATAACCGCCCCGTTGGAATAGAGCAGCAGCGCCGCCGACAGAACCGCTGCCAGAACTCCTCCA
The DNA here is from genome assembly GCA_023664365.1 of Acetatifactor muris. Taxonomy (GTDB): domain Bacteria; phylum Bacillota; class Clostridia; order Lachnospirales; family Lachnospiraceae; genus Acetatifactor; species Acetatifactor muris_B. Next base: position 45,901 of record JAMPFR010000016.1, read on the forward strand.
TGGCACAGCACAAGAAGCCAGACCCGTTCCACATAATATCTTATGAGAAAAAGAACCACAGGAATCAGACCACAGACAGCCCACAGCAAAAGATCCGGCGTTTCTTCTATGGAATTCCCCATAAGCCCCATGGAAATTCCCAGCGCCGTCATCACCAGCGGGAAAAAGACCCAGTGATTCATCTGTGACGTCAGTATTTCTATAATCGGTTCCAATCGTCCGGTCTTAACCATATCATGCCTCTCCCGTCATTCCTTTCCTGTATTTTGCCGCCACCCGCCGTCACCAACCCCGATGCAGGCATACGGAAGTCAAACACAGGTACTCGGTACACATCCTCCGGTCAACAGTCAATATGAATCAAGCGCACCTGCTTCCGCAGCTTTTCGGGAAGCTCCGGCGTTTCCTTCCCGGAAACGGGATAAAACCAGCAAAATTCGTTTCCCGCATCCGCAAATCGCTCCAGCAGCTCCAGAAAATCAGCATACTGATTGGGCGCCACAAAACAGGTAACGGTTCCTGCCGCCTCCGAAAACAGCCGCTCCTCAAAACATCCCGCAAAATCCGCCACAGGCTGTTCCGTATCCAGCCGGGCAAGCCCCCGGCAGATGGCGTCAAACTGGCCGTCTCCCGCCTTTGCCCCAATCACAAGAGGTTCATGGGTCTTAATGTCCACGCCGTTACCGTAACACGCCGTCTGGATTCCCTGCTTCAGGAAAAAAGCGCTCAGGCCTGCTGCCAGCCGCAAAGACGCTTCCACACATTCATCCTTTTTCATAATACCCGTATCCTCCACATTTAAAAAAATGCGAACGGATTTCAGGGCGGTATAGTTTTTCTGGTTTACCTTCAACCCCCCCGTCCTGGCAGTGGCTTTCCAGTTGATGCTGCGCATGTCGTCAAATACCTGATATTCTCTGATGCCCCTGTACTCAAAAGGATCCTCCAGCAGATACCGCCTGGACAGCACCTCACCGTTCAGCCAGGTCAGCGACTGACGCATTTCCGGACTGTCATAGGGCCTGGGGTACACATAGATCTCCCCATGCAGCGGTGCTTCTGCCACCATCTGGTCGGTCAAAAAAATATCGGAAGCCACCAGATCGGCGCCGTCAATCTCATAAAAACCCCTTCTGCCGCCGGTAAACTTCAACGTCCTTGTAATCTTCTCCCCGCCGCCCACGCGGAACATATCATTCCGGTAGAACTGATCCGTGGTCCTTGCGCCCTCCACGCTGTCTCCGAACAGCAGACGCCGATCCGTCCTGAACTTTACCTTCAGCATGGGCAGGGGAAGCTTCTTTTCATTTCGGATAATTTCCTGCAGCGCGCTCTCTTCTCCTTCAAAAATATGCTCCCTGACGAATCTGATATCTACCGTCAGATTTTTATTCCATAAACGCCGGTAAACTGCCTTTTGCAGCAGGAACAACAGGAAAAAGAGCAGGCCGATACCTGATAATTTTATCATGCCGTAAAATCCTCTGTGGGTACAGGTGTGGTGTCAAGCAGCCTCTGAATCAGTCCGCAGACCGTTTCGCTTCCCCCGGTTCCATAGCCGGACACCAACCTGTGGGCCAGCACAGGTACTGCCAGAGCTTTTACATCGTCCGGCGTCACATAGTCTCTTCCCGCCAGATAGGCATACGCCCTGGCACAGCGAAGCAGCGCCAGATTCCCTCTGGGACTGACGCCCATGACAAGACGGCTGTCCCGCCTTGTAGCGTCCACAATAGAAACCATGTATTCCAACACACACTTATGTACAAAGACCTGCCCCGCTTCCTGCCTTGCCTGCAGCAGCTCCTCCAGGGTCAGCACGCTTTCCAGCTCATCCAAAGGTTCCTCCGCCATATACCGCTGCAAAATGGCAAGCTCCTCTTCCTTTCCGGGAAGCCCCATGGAAAGCTTCATCATAAAGCGGTCCAGCTGCGCTTCCGGCAGGGGAAAGGTGCCCGCCGTTTCCACCGGGTTCTGGGTGGCAATCACAAAAAAGGGCTTCCCCGGCAGATAAGTTTCCCCGTCGATAGTTACCTGCCGTTCCTCCATGCATTCCAAAAGTCCCGCCTGGGTCCTGGGGGTGGCGCGGTTGATTTCGTCCGCCAGCAGAATATTGGTGAAAACGGGACCCTTTCTGAGTACAAACTCATTCTTCTTGCTGTCAAAAATATTCAGTCCGGTAATGTCACTCGGCAGCAAATCCGGGGTGAACTGAATCCGTGAGAACTTCCCCGCCACCGTTTTTGCCAGGGTCTTCGCCAGCTTTGTCTTGCCTGTTCCGGGCACGTCCTCCAGCAATACATGTCCGTCCGCCAACAGGGCGGTCAGCAAGAGCCTTGCGGTCTGTTCCTTTCCCACGATCACCTTTCCGATGTTTCCAAGTACCTTTTCACCCAGTATTTTTCCCCTGCCCTTGCCTTCCATCCTTATCCTGCTCCTTCTGTCTTAATTCCTTTTTAAGCCGATCTTACCACTTTACAAAACATTATGCCACAAATCTTGATTTTTTCAAGATTTGTGGCACATATTTAAATGATGCTTCACGCTTTTCTCCGTTAGACAGAATAATCTCCGCCCATTCCAATGTACCGCCCGGAACCGGGCGAAGAAGCCGATACATCTTTTAGCTCAATACCCTATAATCAGTCCGCCTCGCTCGGTATAGTAACTGCATAGGCCCCTCGCAGGCAGGATGCCCACTTTCACATCAGGCCATATCTTCCGGATAGCTGCTTTCAATTTCTCCGCCAGCTCCAGGTTCTGACAATGACTGATGATGACCGCCCCTTGCTCAACACACCGTTCTTTCATATCCTCTATGATTGCCTCAATCGCCTTGCCATTCCCACGGACCTTTTGCTTTATTTTAATTGTACCCTCCTCGCTCCCAACGCCAATACCCCAAAATCCAAGCTTTCCTGCAATAAATCCCACGATCTTATTCATACGCCCGTTTTTCACAAGATTATCAAAGGAAGAGAGTGCAAATATAACGTGCGTATGCCGGCTTTTCAAATTGTTCATATCAGACGTAAGGAGGCGGACAGGATGTATGGATCGCGCTCCCGCATTTTTCCATTGCACAATTCAACGATCCGCTTTGCTATGGACAATCCAAGCCCCAGGCCCTGTGCCGAATGAGAAACATCTCCCTGATAGTACGGGTCGAACAGGTGGGAAAGTGTTTCTTCATTCATACCCTCGCCGATGTCCGCAATCTGTACCAGGATACTGCCGTCCTGCAATGTGACTTCCGCCGTAATCTCGCCGCCGGGGGGAGTAAACTTAATTGCATTGCCGAGAAGATTCAGCCAAAGGTGCTGCATCAGTTCTTTATTCCCAACGAACATGGCGGTTGGAAATTTACCGCTGAACTCAATTTTTTTATCCAGCCATGTCTTGGAAAGAATGATCGCACACAGGAAAGTTCCGCGCATATTTTGTTGAAATCCTCGTAAACCGGTTCAATCTATTCACTGCCGGTATAAACTGCATATTTTTCAGAGTCCACAGTTACATCACCAATTACAATTTTTTTACTCTGGGCGATATTGGAACGCCGCAGAAGCGCCGCCACTCTCCACAGAAGCTCGTCGCTGCTGAAAGGCTTTGTCATATAATCGTCCGTGCCGAGAGAAAAGCCATGCTGCTTATCATCTAACGACTCCTTTGCCGTCAACAGTAAAAAAGGTGTTGTATATCCCTCGTCCCGAACGGTTTTCAAAAGCTCATATCCATCCATGCGGGGCATCATAATATCCGCCACGATCATGTCCACACCGCCTTTATGAAGCGTTTCCATCGCCTCCACCCCGTCGCAGGCCGTGACAACCGTATATAGATCCCCCAGTCTCGCAGCCGTCAGCAGCCGCATATTACGATCGTCCTCCACAACAAGTATTGTTGCCATATCATTACTCCTTCTCTGCTGTCATTCAACCGATTTCAGCGACTCTGTCATGCTGATCCTTTTCAGCTTGACCCGCATGACAACCTGAACCAGCAATGCGAAAACAAATGTAATGGCAATACTGAACAAATAGCTGTACCACATGATACGGCTGTCAAAGCATATCCCGTCCGGCTTAATCTGTTCCATGACAAAAGCATGAAGAAAACGTCCGAACAAAAGCCCCAATAAAGTGCCTGCAGCAGTCAGCATATTGACTTCACGGAATATATAGGCAGAGGACTCATTATTGAAAAATCCCAACACCTTGATGGTTGCAATCTCCCGTATTCGTTCCCCGATGTTGATGTTAATCAGGTTGAACAATACGATAAACGCCAACATCCCGGCACAGAGGATAATAAGCACAACCACAAGATCCAGGCTGGAAAAAGAAGTTTCAATGGTTTCCCGCATATCCCTGTTCACTGCCACATAGCTTACATCGGCATCCCCCTGCAATCTCGCAAGATCGAAGGCAGCATTCGGGTCAAAGCGGACATAGGCGGCATTCTCAGGCGCTTCCCCGCAGAGCTTGAGCATTGTATTTTCTGAAACAAACAGGTAATTGCCGATATAATTGTCAAATATTCCTGTTACCGTGACCCTGATCTGACGGAGGGAATCGTCTGTCAATGTCACCGTTTCACCGTTCCGAATTCCCAGCTTTTCCGCAATGCCCCTGCACAGGATCACTTCCCCGTCTCCCGGATAAGATACCGTCTTATCCCCATCATGCAGATTCATATACCCGGAAAGGTCTCCTTCCAATACTGCTGTAATGTTAACGCTTTTTGTTCCTGCCTCTGTGGTGATATCCCCATTGCATACAGAGAGAAACAGGGCCGAATCTATATTGCTATGCCGATCCTTGAAATCCTTCTGCTGTGTTTGATCCAACGGATCGGAAAATGTGATCTCAGCGTCATACAGGATAATCTCACCATACTGATACTCTGTCACATTCTGAATGGAATCCCTGATGCCAAAGCCCGTGAGCAGCAGAGCCGTACATCCGCTTATACCCAGAATCATCAGGAAAAACCGCTGCTTGTACCGAATGACATTGCGAAGGGATACCTTATGAAGAAAGCTTACCCGACGCCATATTTTAAACCGTTCTATCAAAATCCGTCTGCCGCTCTTCGGTGTTTTCGGACGCAGGATTGCCGCCGGTACTTCCCGCAGCGCATTGCGGCAGCAAAGAACCGTTACGCCCGCCGTACAAAGCATGGAAATCACCAGGGAAAAGGCATATACCTCCGGATCAAAGGAGTAGAACAGCGCATCTGCAAAATTGTAGGCAGTGGCATAAGCACTCCAGAATACCATTGGTATAAGGGCCGTCCCCATAAAAAATCCTGCAATGCTGCCCGTCAGTCCGGCGGAACCGGCATAAAAAAGATATTTCCCGCAAATTTTTCTTTTTCCGTACCCCATTGCCTTGAGTACGCCGATCTGCGTCCTCTGTTCCTCCACCATCCTTGTCATGGTAGTCACGCATACCAGCGCCGCAACCAGAAAGAAAAATGCCGGGAATACCACCGAAATATTTTCAATGATAGTGGAATCCTGTTCAAAAGAAGCATATCCGGCATTGTCCGCCCTTGTCAACACATAAACCGTCGGCGGCTCTATGGAATCTACCTCCCTCTGTGCATCGTCCAGTTCGGCATAATGCTGCTCCAGTTCGTCTTCCGCATCGGCAAAGGAACTCTCAATCTCAGAAACCATCTGGGCATAGTACGGATTTTCCGGTGTGGCAGGCTGTCCCATAGCGGTCATTTGATTTGCCGCTTCTTCTATGGCCGCTTCCTTCCCGACAGACAATTCTTCCCTTGCCTGATCCAGCTCCTCCCTAGCCTCATCCACTTCGCTTTGGGTGTCTGAAACGATCTGCCTGTAGCGAAGCTGTGCCGCCTCCTCAGCAAGCTCCGTGACAGCGCTTTTATTATCTGCAATTAACGCTTTATATGCATCGCTATATGCCATGCATCGGCTGTCAAGCGACACATAAAGCTCCGTATAATATTCTGCCGTAAAACAGGATTCCTCCGCAAAGAGAAACGCTGCTACTTTGCCGTCCCCAAGCGACGTTGTCCCCCTGTCAGTGCTGATATACAGCGGAGTTGTCGCTCTGCCCACAATCGTAAAAGAGGACACAGTGAAAGCGGATATTGTATCTTCGCTGTTTTCTTCTGAGAATACAAGGGATTTACCTATCATGTCTTCGGCAAAATAATCGGCGTCCACGACGCACTCGTTTTCCTTTTCCGGCATCCTGCCGGATACAAGGCGCAGGGTATTGATACTGTCTGTAACGGAATGCACCCGGAGCGGCGTGTCATTTCCGTTTATCGGAATCAGAACATCCTCATATAATGCGCCCTCTGCCGCAGAAATAAATTCCCTGCGGGAAAGTGCAGGGGCACTGTCTTTGGAAAAGCCCATGGAGGATAAAAAACGATAATCATAAAAATGCTGCATTTCAAAATAGTTCCCTGCCGTTTCCGTCAGCGCAGGTCTGCAGGCACGCAGTCCCGCAAAGAACCCGACCCCAAGCGCAATAATAACAAAAATTGCCAGGAAACGGGTAAAACTGTTTTTGATTTCCCGAAGAGTAGATTTAAAAAATGCTCCCATCATATCACCACTCAATCTGCTCAACAGGCGTAGGCAAGGGGTTGACTGTAACAGACTCTATGGACCCGCTCTTGACACGGATCACGCGATCCGCCATATCACAAAGGGCGGAATTATGGGTGACGATTACCACAGTCATGCCTGTTTTCCGGCAGGTATCCTGCAGCAGCTTCAAAATTGCTTTTCCTGTATTATAATCCAATGCTCCGGTTGGCTCGTCACAAAGCAGCAGCTTCGGCTTCTTTGCCAGCGCACGGGCAATGGCCACGCGCTGCTGTTCGCCGCCGGAAAGCTGCGCGGGAAAATTATTTTTTCTGTCCGCCAGCCCCACTTCCGCAAGCACTTCCTCCGGATCTGAATGATCCTTACAAATCTGTACCGCAAGCTCCACATTCTCCAGCGCCGTCAAATTGGGAATCAGATTATAAAACTGAAAGACAAAACCAATCTCATAGCGGCGATAGGCAGTAAGCTGCTTTTCTTTGTAGGCGGAGATTTCCTGCCCGTCCAGCCAGACCGCCCCTTCAGACATAGTATCCATACCGCCCAGAATATTCAATATCGTCGTCTTTCCGGCGCCGGACGCGCCCACGATCACACAGATCTCCCCCTGCTTTATCGAAAAATCGGCATCCTGCAGCGCATGGATCTCTACTTCACCAACCTTATATATTTTTCCGACTTTCTCAAAGGTAATAAACTCCGGCATATGTTCCCTCCTTAAATCGAGTAGGGAAGCTTTTCTCTCTACCCGCCGCGCCATCCGCATGTTGCAAAGCAACAAAATTCCATATGCGGCTCTGCGCATAACAAGCGAAGACCAAGCCGCCGGATCTTCGCTTTCATAGTATCTGTTCAGCGTATCCGCCTCGTAAAGAAAATACGTCGTTTTGTTTACGATAAGTTTACCCCGTTCCTTACTTTATATATTCCATAAAGCTATACTCCCCGCTTTCCAGTATGAGCGTCCGGTCTCCAAGCACTACCGTCGCATCCGCATTGGCCGGAATACTGAATTCATAAGTAATTCGATCATTCTCGATTCTCCAGGAGGAACCAATGCGGCCAACCGGAGAGTCATAGGCGACGCTGACATAGCCCAGCCGCCTGTCGGGATATGGCCGGATAATAATATTCCCCTGTTCCAGACGGATTCCCGCGGCACTATCCATCAGCCAGCCTGCAATGGCGCCATAGGCGTAGTGATTCATGGATTCTACTCTCTTTACGGGATCCTGATAGGCATCCCAGCTTTCCGGAACCGTGGTTGCGCCGTGCAGCACCGGATACAGCCAACCGGGACGCTCCCGTTGAAGGAGGAGATCATAGGCTTCTTCCACATGACCATACCCGCACAGTACCCGGCACAGCTCATGGGTCGTCAGAAAGCCTGTTCCAATGTGATCTCCGTTCTGTTTTATCAATTTTGCCAACGTTTCAACGGCTGCGCGCTTTTCCTCTTCGTCCAGAAGTCCCAACGCCACCGGACGGACATAACGGCACTGCCGCCTGGTCGGTTTTATCCTGCCATTCTCCACGAAAAGAAAGCGGTAAGCTTCCCTGGCTTTTTCGGCTGTCATCTGATATTCTTCCGCGTCCTCCGATTTGTGCAGGGTTTCTGCAATCCGGGTCATCAGCAGATGACTGTAATACATATATGCCGTGCTGACTTCCAGATCGCCGTATTTCCGCAGATTGCGGCGATATTCCGCCGTGTCGGCGCCCGGCTCCAGCCACTCGCCCCAAAGCCACTCCTGATCCAGAGTGTACGGCTGCATCTCCTTGGGCACAACACACTTATTTGCCCGCCGCATAACACCGCTTTTGCTTTTGCGGTATGCCATCCATTTTGTCAAAGGCTCATACAACTCCCGCATCATGGCGTCATCACCATAACGCTGATAGAGCGCCCAAGGAATGATTTCAAAAGAATCGCTCCATCCGATGCCGCCATCTTCTTCTGTTTTCTTCAGCGCCGAAGTCGGCGCAAGCTGCGGCACACAACCGTCTTCAAACTGGGCTGCTGCCTGTTCCCTTAACCACTTGGCATAGACCGGATAACAGTCCGTCAAATACATTGCCGTGTGAATGAATGCCTGGCAGTCCCCGGAATATCCCGCTTTTTCTCTGGTCGGACAGTCGGTGGGTATATCGACGAAATTCCCCTTCATAGACCATAAGGCATTCCGAAAAAGCTTGTTCACCTCTTCCACGCCACAGGTAAAAAAAGCCGTCTGCCGCATATCCGAATAGAGGGCATATGCCTTGAACCACTCTTTTTGTATCGGGAAATCAGCTTCTGCCTTGACATAACGAAACCCCATATATGTCTTGGTGGGATGGTAGCTGTTTTTTCCGTCTTTACAAATATAAACAATCTGCTGTCTGACCGGCCTGCCCCACGCCTGAAAGTTATCGGTGGTAAAATTCCCATTGCCGTCCAGTGTCTCGCCGTGGGTCAGTACAAGCTTCTGCCCTGCTTTTCCGACGAACTCAAAAGCAACAAAACCTGCTATGTTCTGCCCAAAATCAAGAACCGTTTCACCTGCAGGCGTCCGGATGAGTTCCGGCACAAAACATTCATGAAGCTTCACGGGAACCGTATCCCTGCATATCAGAAGGTCAAATCCAAAATCCCTGACAGCGGGCTTATGCCATGTCATGGTCTCCTCTTTCCTCGCGTCATACTGTTCGCCCGCCATCATATCGTTCAGGCCAAGAGGTCCGTCAGTCGAAGCATCCCAACTCTCATCTGTCACGACAACGGGTATATCATCAATCTCCAGCTGAGCAAGCAGGGCAATATCGTCTCCATACACATGGCGATACTGACGATACCCCATAGAGCCCCGATACCATCCGTCTCCCAGCGTGGCCTCCAGAATGTTGTCGCCCGTTTTCAGCTGTTCGGTCACATCAACGGTCTCCACCGTCAGTCGGCGATTATACTGAGAAGTTCCCGGCAGCAGCTGCGCATCCGTGATTTCCCGTCCGTTCAGCCGGATATTCACAATGCCGTGCGCGGTCACATACAATCTCGCCTTGCCAAAAGACTTATCGATTCTGAATTCCTTTTTGAGATAAGCGCCCCTGTCGTATGTCCGCAGGTCAACACCGGGAAGCATCAGTTTATCCCGCAGATTCCAGAGAAATTTTTGAACGAAGGATTTCCCCGAAACCTCCGGATCGATCCAGTGCGCCTTCCACTGTCCCCGACCGATCCCTGTTGTCACGGCAATCTCAGCGCTTTCGGAGGTGCTGCCTGTTTCGTCGGTTACTTTCACTTTTACGGTATAATCTGTTTTATACGCAAGCTCCTTTTCGGACTGCCAGAACATGGCGGAGGTTTTCACAACGCCGCTGCCCTCCACAGGTTTGCCCTCCAACAGAATTTCCGCCTCATAGGATATCTGTTTACCGTTTCCGGCCAGTGTCCATGTCAGTCTGATCGGTGAAACAGATATCCCAAAAGGTTTCTCCAGATGATTGATCTGCAAATGATCAACACGAAGCATATTTCTTCCTCTACTTCTCCCAAAATTTTGTCTCTGCATCTAATGCATACGACTTATGGCGCTGCCTCCAGACAGATACAAGAAGTTTCGATAAAACTATCAACTCATTGTCAATTTCTTAATGACGGCCACCGTTTCAGAGGCGTTGATCATCAGCTGCTCCCTCGTTACTTTGCCGGCCTTCAAAGCCTCTGCGATACCTTTATAATCATATGGCGAGCCGGGCATGAACAGATTCCCGCCTGCCATAACCGCTCCCGCCGCAGTGGCGATAGGCCAGCGACATCCCTTCTCCGTGGCATAATCCGCTATTACCCAATCGCTCATGACGATTCCCCGGAAACCGGCTTCCTCCCGAAGATATCCTTCAATCAGCCCCCGGTGCTCCGCTGTATGGATACCATTGATCAGATTATAGGAAGTCATAACTGCCATGGGCCGGCCCTTGCGGACAGCTATGGCAAACCCCTTTAAATAAATGTCACGAAGCGCCCGCTCACTGACTTGGCTGTTGTTCTGTGTGCGGTTCAATTCCTGATTGTTGCAGGCAAAATGCTTGATCGTGGCCCCACATCCGGGATGCTTCTGAATGCCCCGGATCACTGCTGCCGCAATCTCTCCGCTCACTACCGGATCCTCCGAATAATACTCAAAGTTTCGGCCGCATCGGATATCCCGCTGGATATTCATGGAGGGAGCAAGCCACAGATGCACCCCATACTGCGCCATTTCGGCCGCTACAATATCTCCGCAGCCCTCCGCAAATTCCACGGAAAAGCTCTGTGCCACAGCAGTGCCAATGGGTATGGCCGTAGTCGGCTGGGACAGGACGGTATCTGTTTTCTTAGGGTGATAGCCAAGGCTTTTCATGAACCAGACAATGATGCGCGGCATGAGCTTCAACTGGGATTCCGGCAGGGCTACCCCGATAGCGTGGGCATTCCCCTTTGCATCCCGGACATACTCTTTGCTGATGCGCAGGCCCCCTGTACCGTCCGCCATGACAACAGACGGTATTCCCAGCGATCCGCCCTGCATAAATGTCTGGCCCGCAGCTCCCGCCACGGTGAAAGCCGCATTGCCGATAATACTTTGAATGCCTCCTTTGGGATCAAAGGCGCCCAGATTCATTTTAATCAGCTGATCCTCTGTCATCCGGCTGACGGTTTCGTCGATCTCCGCGGCACGGATCTGGGGCTTGCGTACAGCGACCGCATCAGCCGACAGCCGGAGCACCGGCACGTTATCAGCCGCCTTTGTCTGCGCGTTCCTCTCCGGTACAAAATCCCGGAAACCCGGATCGCCGAAAGCCTTGGCAAACTGCCCGCAGGCTATCTCCCCGTCATTACAGACGATTCCGGCAACCGTGGTATGCCGGCTGTCTGCACCGATCCGATGAATGTAGTTTCCGGCTTCCAGAATATAGCCTTCCGTCTCAGAATCATAGGCGGCAAGATCCGAAATGGCATAACTGACCGTTACCCGCTGTGTTTCCTCAGGATGTAATTCCACTGTCTTTGCAAAACCCGCAAGCACCTGATAAGGTTGGTCTAACCGCCCGTCCGGCACGGATACATAAAGCTGGAGAACCTGTTTCCCCGGGTATTTCCCGATATTGGTAACATCAACCGAAACGGAGACAGTTTCACCGTCCAGAGCAAAGGCTGCCTGTTCCATACGAAAGTCTGTCCAGGACAATCCGTATCCAAACGGAAAAAGCGGCTCGATTCCCAATGTATCAAAATAACGGTATCCCACATAGATACCTTCCAGGTATGCGGTGTCATCCTTGCCGCCAAATTCACCTATCTCCGGGTGATCCTTCCATGCGTGCCATGTGGCGGTCAGTTTTCCGGAGGGACTGCTGTACCCAAGCAGAATATCCGCAAGGATATTTCCCGTCTCCGCGCCAAGCTGGGACAGGATCAGAATATTTTTGACACCTGCCACCGGACTTAAATCCACCATGCCGCCCGCATTGAGCACCAGTATAAAGTTTTCATATCGCTCGTTGCAGATGAGAATATCCCGTATTTCGGTTTCCGTCAGCAGAATATCCCCCGGCGTCGGCTTTCGATCGCTGCCTTCTCCCGACACACGGGACAACACATAAACTGCCGTACTGCCTTCCCCGTTCAAAGGGAGCTCATACTCCGGCTCCTCCATGGACCGCCCCATTGCCATCTGAACAGCCATCATCCGTTTTTGTCTTGCCTCTTTCCTGATAGCAGCCAAAAACTCCTCTTCCGCTTTTTCAAGCAAGCTGTCATAGGCGTCCAGCCATTCATAGGAGGTGATGCTGAAACCGGCATTCTTAAGCCCGTCTTCCACCGTGACAAAGGGCATATTGACCTCTCCGGAACCGGTTCCTCCTTTCAGCGTGTGGCGCGCACCGCTTCCGTAAACGGCAATTTCCCCGGCGCTGCTTAAGGGAAAGTGTCCGTCTTTTTTCAAAAGAACCGTACATTCTGCCCCATTCTCCCTAAAATATTCTGCGTGTTGTCTGATCATAGACTGTATATCCATCTTCCCTCCGTTCCGCCGCGCAAGCGGCATATTAACCATCGCGGCATTTGCCAACCTGTCCAGGCCAATCATAGTTGGCTGCAGACATGATCGCTCGGCTCATTGCCCGCGGGAATGAAAACTTTAACTTCCCGCCATATGTTCCTGAAATGCCCGTGCGTCTGTTGCCGCAACGGAACGACAATGCGCGTCATACGAACGCTTTCAACTCTATCTCAACCGGCTTCATATCCTTACTTGTGACAGTGATTTTCACCGATCCTGCTTCTGTCCCGGCCCGGACCACCGCCAGCAGACGCCCTCTGTAGCTGTTAAATGTATCGTCAACATACCTTTCATCCGTCTTGCATAAGGCGCTGCCCAGACCCTGCAGCTTGCCGGCGCCCTCCACCTTGACGGTCACAGGCTGCTCAATATAAGGGATCAGCATTCCGTTTTCGTCCGTAAATTCAATGGGCAGATAACAAAGAGACTGTCCGTCTGCTTTTAAGACTGTTTTATTTGGGATTACAGATAATTTTATTTCCTTGCCGCCGGTGCTCAGACTATGCCTGGAAATTTCCCTGCCGCTCTCGTCCAGCGCAACGGCTGTCAATGTACCGGGTGTATAAGCCGTCTTGAAAATCGCTTTGTATTTCTTTACAGGCTTGGCGCCGATCTCTTTTCCGTTCAGCTCCAGGCGGACAGAGGCGGCGTCAGCATATACCTCCACCACCGCTTTTATTCCTTCATAACCATGCCACGTCCAGCTGTCGATGGCATTGGTAAACTGCCATGCACCGGTAGATGGCTTTTCTCCTGCATGGTTCAGGGGACGCACCCCTATAAAAGGAGCTTTACGCAGCCCCCACACGGTCTGCATAAAGGCCATGGCTGCCAGCGGCTTGCCGGTAATATCGATCATCCCCTGCCCTGCCAGCAGAGGCAGACCCTTGTAAGAGTGATAAGTCCAGTCGCCGATGCAGGCTTCCCCTAGGTAATCCCACGCCGACCAGACAAAATCCCCCAGCACCTGGGGATATTTCTTCACCCGCTCCCAGTTGTAGGGCAGATCCGCCGCCATGGTCTCACTGCCGACCATCAGCCGGTTCGGGTAATTCTGTACATCCGCATCATACCGGGAAGCGGCATAATTCAGACCAAGGACATCCAAGCCATCGGCGGCGCCCCTGCATGCCTTGTCTCCCTTTTTCCCGGCAGCCATATAGAACATCAGACTGCCCAACTTTCCGGCCATAGCGTTAAAAAAGGCCGATCCGGTTTTCTTTTCTTTGTATCCGCCTTTCTTTGGCAGCGGCTCCGGCCTATACTCACCCTTGTCCTTATATACGCCGATCCCCATCATGGTGTATACATTCAACAGCACATTCACCCCGGCGGTGACCGGGCGGGTGGTATCCAGGGTGTGGATATAGTCCGTCAGCATCCGGCAGGTCTCCGCGCCCTTCTGTGAAGCTGTTTCGGAAACCTCATTCCCGTGGGAATACATAATGACACAAGGATGATTGAAGGCAGCGTCCACCATGGCGGCAATGTCGTTTCTCCACTCTGCGTCAAACCACCTTGCATAGTCGTGATAGGTCTTGGGGACATACCAGCCGTCAAAGGTTTCGTTCATCACATACATACCCAGTTCATCACATATGTTCAAAGTGATCTGTGATGCAGGATTGTGGGCGATGCGCAGGGCGTTGAAGCCGTTTTCCTTCAAGATGGAAATACGGCGGTATTCCGCGTCCTGAAAATCACAGGCTCCCAGCACGCCGTGGTCGTGATGGATGCAGCCGCCACGGAGCAGGACACGCTGCCCGTTCACCCGCAGACCCCTCTCTGCATCCCATTCCAGAAGCCGAATGCCGAAGACGGTACGCCGTTCTTTTCCCCCTTTGCGGATGACGCAGGTGTAAAGATTCGGCGTTTCAGCGCTCCACAATTTGGCGTCGGGAACCGTGATTTCCCCGGGCACACCGGATGCCACTTGCCTTTCCCCGTCCAGTATTTCCACCGTATCTGCGTCTGTAGTTACCTGGATCACGGCCGGTTCATAGGATTTTGTGATGATCCTGGGCGCTTCCAATTCATCAATCAGCAGACTCACCGGGCGATAGATGCCGGATCCGGAATACCAGCGGCAGTTAGGCTCCAGGGAATTGTCCACAGCCACACGCAGACTGTTTTCCCCCGCCCGAACCGTATCGGAGATATCCACATCAAAGGCCGTGTAGCCGTATTTGTGTGCGCCGGCCTGCCTGCCGTTGACAGCAACCGTACAGTTTTGGTACACGCCCTCAAAATGCAGAACGATTTTCTTTCCAATGTCCTCACTGTTTATTTCAAATACTTTTTCATAAGTATATTTCCCGCCGGGAAAGTAGCCGGAGTTGACGCCGTTCCGGCAGCTGCCGTCCCTCTGCTCCTCCAGCATGGCGTCATGGGGAAGATTAACCGGTTTCCCGTTGCAGGTCCAGTTCAGATTCAATTCATATTTCATGGCAAAATTCTCCTCTCTTAGTCTGCTCCTCCAAATGCGCTTTCCAAACGCTCATATTCTTCCCGCGATACGGGAAGTACGGAACCATGCTTACAGCCCTCCGGAAGGCAGTATTCCTGTGGCCGCAGTCTCCGGAAGTCAGCTGACGCAATCCCTTTCGCAGAGGCAATCAGCGGAAAATATCCGACGCCGGCATTCGGACTGGCATACCCATCCATCAGGAGGATATAATTTTCACTGTCATTCAGCTTATACACGCAGGGCCCCTCCACACCGTGTTCCCCTGCCACAACTTCCTTAATCAGAGAGTATCCTCCTGCGATCTCATCGCTTTTCTCACATTGAATCGTATGCAAAGTATCGTTTTTCGTAAATCTGTAGTAGGTATCACCCACCTTTACCGTGGTCGAATCGATGAAAGAACAATATTTTTTTGCCGGCACAAACCATATCCATTTTTCTTTTTTTGGGTTTGGCTTCTTCGGAACAAGGATCTCCGCTTTGGTAAAATGCTCAAAATCCTTTGTCCGCGTATAATACACGCTCATGTCCATCTCGCCCGCCGCTGCGGCGGAAAATGCCATCACATAATCCCCTTTTTCTTCATCAAAGCAGACCTTCGGCGCCCATATGCACCCCAGCGAATCATCAATGACCTGTCTCAAGCTGTCCTTGCTCCAATGAACCAGATCCTCTGATTCCCACACATGCACCGATTTGCTTCCGTGC
>JAMPFR010000170.1 GCA_023664365.1 Acetatifactor muris
CATAGCTTTCAAGAAACGTCCCGACCGCCATAGGCGCATTAAACCACCAAATCGGGTAGCCGACATAGATAACATTGTATTTGTCAAGATTTTCCGGCATTCCCGCAAGCTCCGGCCGCAAATCCAGCTTTTCTTCCAGCCATGCGGTCGCCGCCGTGCCCATAAAAGGCTTTCTGTAATACCTGTCCGTCTGGATTTCAAACATATCCGCCCCCGTCAGCTCACAGACTGCATTTGCCGTTAGCTGCGTGTTTCCCATAAGCCCGTCATCCGTCTGGTTCAGGCTTGCGGAAGACACAGCTTCCACGCCATCCGTATCTATAACGCCGCTCCTTGTAAAGTAAACGACCAGCGCATCCGTTCCCTCATCTCCTGCCACGATTTCCGGCTTGTTATGGTTTTTTGCCCCGACAAACAAATATATGTATAATCCCGCAAACAAAACCAGTATGACAGAAACAGCCGCTATCAGCTTTCTCTTCTTTTTCATAAATTCCCCCTAACAGTTCTTTCCAAATTCGTAAGCCTCGTCCATAGCGGCCTGCCCGCTAATCTCCCCTGCCGCAAAGGCGCTTCCGTAGACTTTTCCTTTTATGGAAGACCCCGGAACGCAGCGGACAAACCCTTTCATATCCGTCATGGTTTCCTCCATAGCCCCCTTCCCGTCAGCAGCCGTGGCAATCAGATAAAATTCCTTGTTTTTCATCCTTCCGCCGCCTGCGAGTGTGCGGTCAATCATCATTTTCAGCTGCGCTGAAACCGCATAATAGTAAACCGGCGTTGACAGCGCAATTACGTCCGCCCCTATGATTTTTTCAAGGACTTCTGCCATGTCATCCTTTTGCACACAGCTCCCGCCGTTATTCAGACACGCTTCACAGGCGATACACGGCGCAATTTTCTTTTCCCTGAGAAAAATTGTTTCCACGTCATGCCCCGCTTTTGCCGCGCCTTCTGCAAAACGCCCTGCCAACAGTTCTGAATTGCCGCCCCTGCGCGGCGTGCTTACGATTGCTAACACTTTCTTACCCATACCATATCCTCCTATTTTCCCTGGTTGTTGGCCTCCACGATTTCCGTCAGCCTGATATTTTCATTATGGTAACGCGCATCCGGATTCTTTTCCGGCATATTCAGCCGGATCGCGTTCTGCGGACAGTGGTGCACACATGCCATGCACATCTGGCAGTTTACCATCGTATGGTTTGCCCGCTGGTTTTCCAGTTCGATGCACCCGGCCGGGCATACCCTTGTGCAGATTCCGCAGCCGATACAGTCGTCCGTCACACGGTAAATATGTTCAAATGCCCCTGCCGGCATTTTGGATGTCCTCTCAAGATAGCTTTGATGGTGGTCCCGGTCCTCCTGCGTGACTTCCTGATGCCATTTCTTTTTTGCGTCAATATCCGCTTTAATCATTGCAATATGTTCATCCACCTTTTTCTCCGGATCAATCGCAATCTGCTCTTTCATGTCAAAACCGGGAAGAAAATTATCAACCATCCGGACCGTGTTGATGTAATCCGCTTTTTTCCCAAAACTTTCCAGCATTGCTTCCGCAAGTTCAGCCGCGCCGCCGTGGATATTCCCATAAGTCAGCACCATATAAAAATAATCGGTTTCAAATGACGCCTTTTTCACAAATTCTTTTACCATAGCAGGCGCTTCATGCCCGTACACGGGACAGACGATGCCGATCGAATCCGCCTGAAAGGACATATTTTCCCCATGAATTGCCTGCGGTATGCTGATCCTCTCCGAATCCAGATGCTTTGCGACATACAGGCTGTTGCCTGTTCCCGTAAAATAAAATACCATCTTACTTCATCCTTTCTTTTCCAAAACAGCCGGGACAGACATCCCGCCCCGGCCGCATCTTCTATTTTTTATTTCCAGTGCCGATATTGTTACTCATACCCTCCGGGCATCCCATTATGCCATACGGCAATTCATCAGTCATGGATTTTTGAGCCAAGAATGAACTTTACAATCTCCGGGTCATTGTGGTTGATAATCTCACTGTGTCCGAGGTCAAGCGCGTCAATCTTTTTCATATCTTCCTCTGTAAGCGTGAAATCCCAAATATTGATATTCTGCTCCATCCTCTCCACATGGACAGATTTCGGGATAATGATGACACCGCGCTGCGCATTCCATTTCAGCGCCACCTGCGCCGCCGTCTTGCCGTACTGCGCCCCAATCTCCGTAAGGACCGGATGCGTAAATATCCCATGCTTGCCCTCTGCAAGCGGGCCCCATGCCATAGGAAGGCACCCATATGATTTCATGTGCTCGATGGCGTCCGCCTGCGCATAGAACGGATGAAGCTCAATCTGGTTCAGCATCGGCTTTATGTCAACCAGCTCGCAGAACTCTGTCAGCTTGCCGATATTGAAATTCGCCACGCCGATTGATTTCAGCTTTCCGGCCTCATAGGCTTCCGTCACGGCTTTCCATGCACCGTAAATGTCGCCGTATGGCTGATGCAGAAGATAGCTGTCCACATAATCAAGCCCAAGTTTTTCAAGTGATGTTTCAATCGCCTTCTTAGCGTCTTCGTACTTATAATCCTGCACCCACAGCTTTGTGACAATGAAAAGCTCTTCCCTTGCCACAATCCCGTCCGCAACAGCCCTTGCGATGGCCTTCCCGGTGGCTTCTTCGTTCATATAGACAGCCGCCGTGTCAATCAGGCGGTTCCCTGCTTTGATTGCATCGTACACCGCCTGCTCGCATTCAGCGGGATCAGGAATCTGGAATACGCCAAAACCTTCCAGCGGCATTACTACTCCATTGCTAAGCGTTACATTTTCCATTTTGTGATACCTCCATATGTTTTATTGTCTTGCTTCTTTCTGATATTGATTCTATTTCATTTCTGCCCAAAAGTACAATACCAATTCTGAATTGTGCTATTCTTGACATGAATACTGAAACAATTTATACTATTTTTATCGTAACTGTTCAGTTCCTTCACAGTTACGATGCAAAAAGCCATGAAAATCAGCTTCGCTGATGGGCTTTTTGCACTCCTGAATCATGTTCTTACGGTCT
>JAMPFR010000171.1 GCA_023664365.1 Acetatifactor muris
GGCTTTGTACACCGCAGGCACGCAAAAGATTATCTGGAAGGGCTGTCAAAAAAGCCTGCGCTGTATGATGCGGTACAGGCGGTTGCGGATGACCCTGACGGCTGTTTCCCGAATACCGGCGCATATAAGAGGTTCCCTTTGTCTACCTATATCAAGCGGCATATGAAAGGGAAAATCGACGGGCTGATCGTTGACGAACTCCACAACTATAACAACAATTCCGGCCAGGGGGACGCAATGGGGGAACTGTTCCAGGCCGCGAAGAAAGTGGTGGGCATGACGGCAACGCTCATCAATGGATACAGCTCAGGAATCTTCCATCTGCTGTACCGTATTTCCCCCAATCTGATGCTGAAGGACGGCAAGCCTTATGACAAGCCGACCGAATTTAATACCGAATACGGAGTAACGGAAAGCATTTATGAGATTGCTGCTCCGGATTACAATTCCAACCGCCGTACTTCCAAACGGAAGGTCAGGGAGCGCCAGCTTCCGGGGGTGTCCCCGCTGGTATATTCCCGTTTCCTCATGGATTCGGCGGCATTTTTAAGCCTCAATGACATGGGAAAGAACCTGCCTGAATATGAGGAGATTCCTGTACAGCTTCAGATGAATGAAGAAGTGTCGCAAGAGTACCACCGTCTGGAAAACCAGTTCAGGAATATCCTGCGTTCCCAGAAAGATATTTCCAAGAAAGTCCTATCTGCTTATCTTGGGCTGCTGACCGTCTATCCGGATCAGCCTTATGGCCAGAAGCCTGTAGTCCACCCCATTACCGGCGAGGATCTTGTCGTACCGAAGGATACTTCCAGTTTCAATGAACTGCATGAAAAAGACCGTTCCGTGCTTGAGGTCGTGCAGAAAAAGACTGCTGAGGGCGGACGTGTCCTTATTTACACAAGCTGGATACGGACGGATACGCAGGAAAAACTTTATCGGCTCCTTACGGAAAATGGGTACAGGGTGAGTGTCCTGACTGTTTCTGTCCCGCCTGGCAGACGGGAGGAATGGGTAGAAAATCAGGTAAAGGATGGTGTCCAGGTACTGATCACCAACCCCAGCCTTGTTGAAACAGGTTTGGATTTGAATGATTTCACCACGCTGTATTATTACAATATCGCCTATAACCTGTTTACCCTGCGGCAGTCTTCAAGGCGTTCCTGGCGTATCAACCAGAAAGCCCCAAGGATTGAGGTCTATTTCTCTTATTACGAGGGGACGATGCAGAACCGGGCAATCCGGCTGATGGCATCCAAGCTGGCGGTTGCCGGTATCATTGAAGGGAACTTTACCGATGAAGGGCTTGCGGCGATGTCTGACTGTGCGGATATGACAACGGCGCTGGCAAGGGAACTGACACAGGGCATAAAAGATGAAGTCGAAGATTTAAGCGCCGTATTTAAGAAGATGGCTATACTGAAACCGGAAACGGAACAGGTTATTGTTGACACGGACAGGGATATTTCCACTATTGAATCTGGCGGTGCAGAAAATGTTTCTGTTAAGAAGATTCCTGCAAGGAAGATTTGCGTTATAGACGATACATCGGGCATGACGGTTTACAGTACGGATGCCCCAACAACCTCTGTTGCCCTGCTCTCATTTGTGAATGGGACAAAACCGGCAAGGGCATTACGGCGGCATGAAATCCCGGCATACAATTTCCTTGAAGAATTAGCAGCATAAGCCGAACTTCTATGATCGGCGGAGGAACAAACAAAAACCGCACGAAACAGCACTTTGGGAGTATTTCTTCCGGGTGCTGTTTTCTGCGTAAAAAGCAATAAAAATATCAAACCGAAAAGGAGAAATGAATCATGAATAACATGGAAAACAACGAATTATTTGACCTTGGCAGCGCACCCGTATCTGATGATTTCGATCCGTTCGCAATGGATGAGGAACTGGATGCAGGCACTACGGAAGGAATCTCTGTAGAGCAGGAAGAAACAATGCCACAGCAGGTGCAGGAGGAAACTCCCATATTGGAAGAGACAGGAACAGAGGCAGCTCCTGATATCCCTGCGAGTACGGAAGAAGAGCCAGCTGTGGATGCTTCTGATGATGCAAAAGCGGAAAAAGTTGCTGATATCGCTGCTAATACAAAAGTGGAAACAGTTGCTGATGCCGTTGTAAATACAAAGGAGGAATCTGTTTCTGGTATTCCGGTCAGTGCGGGGGATGGATCTGCTGTTAAGTCCAGTGATGTGTCAGCATCAGGAAACACAAGTGTTCCGGAATCCAAGCCTGCGAAAAATACAAAAGCGGAAACGGACTTTGAAGAAAAACCTCCGGTATTTGCATATGCGGGTGCCACGGAAACGATTGGTGATACTTCTATGACTTTTGATGAGTTACGCATTGAGAAAGCCGGTGATTTCCCTGAGCTTGATGATGGCAAGCGTGTATCTTGGACAGTTGAGTATGGCAAGATCACCAAGAATGTTCCTGACCCGAAGGGCACCAGCATCGGAAAGATGAAATCGGATATTGAATCCTCCAAAGAATTCCGTGACAGCCTGAAACGGGCGAAAGACAAAAACCCTGTCTGCAAGATCAAGCCCCGTGTCACAGCGCAGAGCAAGGGCACTGTCACGGCATACAAAGGAGTGTTCCCTACGGTAGAGGAAGCGGAAGCGGCAGGCAAAGTGATTTCTATCGTGCCCTCCCGTGACGGTAGGGTGTATGAGATCAGGGATACGGAAATGGGCAGGTTTGCCACGCCGGTCTCCGGCTGTGAGCTGCTCTCCGATGTGCAGGCCGGGTTTACCCCGGCTCTGCCGCGTATCCCCGCAGAGATCATGATGCAGGTACTGGCTTTCTTCCGCCATTTTGTCCAGGACGGATGCGAAAATGAAGCACTTCTCAATATTTACTGGGACAAAGAGGCACAGGAGTTTATCGTGGATGCGCCGGAACAGGTGGTGACAAAAATCTCCGTGGACAGCCAGATCAGCGAGAAGCTTTCCGGCGACCGTTATATCCACTATATGGATATCCATTCCCATAACACGATGGGCGCTTTCTTCTCCCCGA
>JAMPFR010000172.1 GCA_023664365.1 Acetatifactor muris
GCATCCGAATATTCCTTTTGCAGTTTCCTCCGCAAGCTGCGTACATGACAGCCCACAGAGTTATTCACATCACCTGCAGAATCCATGCTCCATATCTTTTCATAAATCTGTGTATATGTTAGGACATACCCTTGGTTTACTACCAATAAGCAAAGAATATCAAATTCCTTTGCCGCCAGTTCAATTTCCGCATCATTGCGATAGACTTTTCTGCGGCCGGGGTAAATTTCAAGCTCGGCAAGATTCAGCATCTCGTCATTGTTTATCCACAGTTTCTCGAAAGCAGGATAGCATTCCTTTTTACACACGCTTTTGTCAACGGCACCTTTTACATCCTGCTCATTGAAGTCTGCTATTATGCTTTCGATAGTTACCACCTTCTTTCTTCACCCAAATGGAGCCACAAATTTCTCCTCAAACCAAAAAATAGGCAGCAAAATAATATATGTCTATTTTTCACGGTATTTGTCTGCTATAATAAATCTGCCTATTCAATCTGTAATGAATCCAGCCATTCACTGAATTCTTCCCTTACCTCATTATTTGCCGTACCCGCATTGACCGTAAATCCCTCCATCACCTCCGCATCAGGGCATAATTCTTTTATCTGGTCAATCATTCTCCCAAACCGGCTCCCCAAATGGATGCCAAAAGGAACAATCGTTTTTCCGGATAAATCATTTTCCGTCAGAAACGTCCTGACCGCAGGCGGAAGCTCACCCGACCATACCGGAGTACCAAGAAACACCACATCATATTGCTCTATGTTTTCTATCTGGGATTGCAGCGGCGGTAATGTCCCACTCTGTATCTGCTCTATAGCCCCGTCAAGCATTGTCGAATAGTCCGGGTCAAATGACTCCTGCAAAAGAATCGAAAAAACCTCCGCGCCCTTCTTTTCACTAATCTCCTGTGCCATAACCTGCAGATTTCCCTCTGTATTAACGGTATTCTTATTCAGGCTTGCGGACGTAACCGCATCCACCCCCATGCCGCTGGTATCCCCCATATTTTCACTATAAGCAAAATAAGCGACAAGGATATTGCCTGCCTGACTTTCCTCTGCTGAACTGCCAGTGCCGCTGTCCGCATCTTCCTCCTGGGACTGATCCGCTGAACTTATTTCCTCCTGCGGCAAAGCATCCCGCACATCATCCTGCGGGGCTGACCGATTCCCACAGGCAGCAAGGCTCAATGTAAGTACCATACAAGCGGCCACAATCATAAATCTTTTCATGCCAATCTCCTTTACCATTTATTTCTTTGTATTCTTCGGATTATATCTAATCCAAATGCCATCCCCCGGCAGTTTTTGGACATCCATCAAAGAAAATGCCACCGGCGCAGTCCGCGTTAAATGACGGTAGCAGTCAAAGACAGATGCCGTATTTGTCTGACCATCAGCCGCAGGGCATATCACAAGGCTCAGCTCATCGATCAACCCTGCCTGCAAAAAAGTCCAGTCAACCACCCCTCCGCCGATTACCATCAGGGTATCAATCCCAAATGCCCGCTTCAATTCACAGACCGCAAGTTCTGCGTCAAACTGTTCTTTTCCCGCAAAAAGATAGGATACCCCCGCATTACGCAGATGCCGCAAATGCGCACCCGATACGGATTCCGACAAGATCACAACGGCATGGGCCACTGGCTGCCCCGGACGGCGGATTGTACCATTCTGCCATTGAAGGTTCCCTTCCATATCGACCACAACATTATAATGATCCTCGCCATGTTCGGCAATCCAGGCCTCACGCGGAAAATTTTGAGAAGATTCTGTCCCGCCTGTTCCAACCGCACAATGATAAATCTCCGCCGCCGTGACTGCGCCGCACAGTGTAGCCTTACTCTGATACTCCGCACGGATCTTTCCATATGCGGCACTGATTGGCGCAAGCTCCGGCACACGGAAAAAATCACCGGAGATCTTCCCATTTACAGCACTCAATATATGGCATACAATAAAAGGCCGTTCCCCGCTCATTATTTTTCCGCCCCTTCCTGCACTTTGTAAGATGCCCCGCCATATACCGACAACTCCATCTGATCCAGCGCATTGTCAATCTCCATTACTTCCTCCTGTGACAGCTTAATTTCCGCCGCACCTGCATTTTCGCGCAGCCGATCTATTTTTCTTGAACCGGGTATCGGAACAATATAAGGCTTTTTGCAAAGCATCCATGCCAGGGAGATTTGCGCAGGCGTAGCATTTTTTTCATCCGCATACCGGCGCACAAGCTCAATGACGGGCGCATTTTCCGCATAGCCCTTTTCCGTGTATTGCGGCATATTGCGGCGGTAATCGTCCTTATCCGTGAAAACCTCATTCTGGTAAGCCGCCGTCAGGAATCCATTTGCCAGCGGGCTAAATGCCACATACCCCACATGAAGCTCCTCCAATACCGGGAACAGATTTTCATGCCACCGCGCCATCATGGAATACCGGTTCTGGATCGCCGTAACCGGGCATACGGCATGGGCGCGGCGAAGGTAACTCTCGTCCGCTTCAGAAATTCCCCAATAAAGGATTTTCCCCTCTTTGATCAGATCAGCCATCACTCCCGCGACTTCCTCCGGCGGAATATTGGGGTCAATCCGGTGCTGGTAATATAAATCAATATAGTCCGTACCAAGCCTTTTCAGGCTGCCCTCCACGCTGCGCCTTATTGTCTGCGGGGTGGAATCCAGCAGCATTTCCCCCTCTGCCGTAACGCCAATCCCAAACTTTGTAGCAATTTTGACCTTATTCCGACAGCCTGCAAGCGCATTTCCTACAAGTTCCTCATTCCATAGCTGTGTACCGTTCGCATCAAAGCCAAAATACCTCTCTGCCGTGTCAAAAAACGTATAGCCCATCTCAATGGACTCTTCCAGTGCCCGCTTTGCCTCTTTCAGATCGCTGGGCGCTCCATAGGCATGGGTAAACCCCATACAGCCAAGCCCCACAGCAGAAACTTCCAAACCATTTCCCAAAACTCTTTTTTCCATCGTTGTCCTCCTTATACATGACAGCCCTAAACAGCCGCACCTATTTTA
>JAMPFR010000173.1 GCA_023664365.1 Acetatifactor muris
CAGATAGCTAAGGAGGCTCACACTATGGCAACAGTGACAAAGAGAGGGGACACCTACCGTATCCGGTCATACTGCGGCTATGACGCAAACGGGAAACAGGTGGAGCGTTCCACCTTACGGAACACAAAACAAATAGTGGAGCGTTCCACCTTGCAGGGCGTCCTCATGGACACAACACAAATACTGCAAAAGCTGAAAGATAGTCTGTGGCAGACGGAAGGGCTTCATTTTGACGATTTAAGGGCAAAGACGATTATTTTATCATTGAGAGGGGAAAAGAGAAATCTGGGGCAAATTAGAGGGCATGGAGCAGAAACCACAAGACACCCAAAAAGGCGCATGCTCTACAATTTCCGCATACGCCTCTCTAAACGCTCTCATTCAATTTTTCAGACTGCAATGCCCTCTCCTTTCCATCAGCCGAACTGGTCGGCGAGTTTCTTGATCTCCTCCGTTTCAAGCTCCTTCGTGACATGGGTGTACACATCCATCGTTATTTCCACGGACGCATGGCCAAGGTATTCCTGCACCACCCGCGGGGGAATGCCCTTCTCCAGCGCCCTTGTGGCAAATGTGTGTCGCATCGCATGAGGACAGAAACGCTCCATTGTAACCGGCTCCCTCTTTTCCTCTGCTGCCCTTTTTTCCTCCTCCCTGTTCAGGCATCCCACTACCGTCTTTATATACGCCAGAACCAGCGGCTCATTGATCGGCTTTCCAAACTTCGTGCAGAATACCAGATACTCCAGTCCCTCTGCCGGCTTCCAGCGTTCCCCCATGGCAAGCTTCATCCTTGCCTGTGCCGCCTTGTGCTTTTTCAGCCGCTCCGCTATGGCCGGCAGCATCGGCACTGTCCTGATACTGCATGCCGTCTTTGGCTCCCCTTTAAAATACTCTTTTCCGACCGGCTTGATCAGTGTGCCACGGACATGGATCTCCATGTTCTTAAAATCAATGTCGCTCCATTCCAATGCCCGGATCTCCCCTATCCGCATCCCGGTGGAGAACCCCACATAGAAAATATCCGCATAAAACGGTTTTTTCCGTGCGACACATTCCAGGAACCTCTCCTGCTCCCATTCTGCCAGAGCCCTCCGGTGCGGGTTCTTCCCCTTTTCCATCTTCGGCAGCACCGTCCTGCTGACAGGGTTGAATGCAATAATCCCATTCAGGAAAGCCTGCTCGAACATCTTGTGCATCCCATCCCGGACATGGGCCACATAACAGGCAGCGTAGCCTTCCTTTGCCATCCTGTTAATGATTCCCTGCAGATGCTCAGGGCGCACCGCCTGCAGTTTCATATGCCCTATCGCCGCTTTCATGTGCTTATACCGCGCCGCATCAGCCGCAAGCGTGTTTTCCCGGACAAAATTCTCCCGGTATTCCTTCGTCCATGCCTCATACCACGAATCCACCGTAATCCTGTCGGGCTTCGCATATATCCCGTGGTCAATTTCATACTGGGCGTCCCTGAGCTTCTTTTCCACCTCTTTCAGCGTCTTGCCGTAAATGGTGTGCCTCTTCCCGTTCAGCGTGTACCTTGCCTGGTACCGCCCATCCTTCCGGATGCTGATCCCTTTTGGTAATCTCTTATTTGCCATGCCAAACGCCTCCTTCCGGCAGCAGGGCAGCAGATGCGCCGCCCATCATTCTGTTTTCAGTTGTCCGGCGCCGCATTTTCCGCTATAATGGAAAATGCAACGCAATCGCTCCTTCCGCTATTGCTTGCATGGTTCCCGGTCAGTTGCAGCTTTCCGGGAGCCTTTTTATACCATCCCCTTTCTGATATGCCCCTCCATGCCCACTATCCTGCCCCTGCTGCCCGTTTTACCATTCGGACGGGTATTTTATAGGGCATTGCCCCAAACCGCTCGAAATCGTCAACAGGAGAGAGGCTGTCTGATAATATCTGTATTGCTGCTAGCAGCAGCCTATTCCACATCACCCCTTCCCTCCGAAGCCACGCTGCATGAATCACACCAGCGGTCAAAGGCCGCCCTGTCATAAAGCACCTTATGCCCGATCCGCCTCTCTATCCCGATTTCGGCGGCAAGTTTCCTCGCTGCGTGCTGCCCCAGGCTAGAATAAATGCAGAACTCCTTCAGGCACAGCAGGCGCTTCTCCGTGAGGGGCCGGTCATCCCTGCCCGCTCCGTCATCAGACAGGAAACCGCTCTCTTTCATCTGCAGATAGTAGCTTTTCTGCACAGCGCCCCTGACAGTCAGAATGCCTTTTGCCCTCAGCCTTTCGGTCAGATCGTTCACAATCTGCCCCGCCTGCTGCCTGTCCATCCCCAAGTCGGCGGCTATGTCCTCCACCGTGTAAAATATTTTATGTTCCTCCATTGTCAACACCTCCATTCCCGGCACATCTGCCGACTGCTGCCATGCCGCCCTCAATAAACCCCTGCTTTCTTGATGCGGTCCTTGCCGCATTCAGCAGACTGCAGAGCCTGTCTTTCTGCTCTGCGGCAGCAGTTCCGCAAATGCCAGTGCGTTACTGTATGGTTCAAAATCCTCCGGCTCCTGCCCCCTTTCCCCCGGAGAGATATGCTTCAAACTCCTTCCTGCAACATTTATCTGTATCGCCGTTCCATGCATCATACACACATGGAAAGCATCTGCTTATTGCCCCATTCAGCGTTCTTCCATCAACACGCATCTGCTTTATAAATGTCAACGCATTCCTGTATTGTAAATCCGTTTGCCATTATTTTCGCCACGCATCTCTCATATTGCTCCACATGCTCCCTGAGTGCATGGATGACTGCCTGCTGCACCGGATCGCACCTGTCCATAAGCGCATTGTAATAGTTTCCAAGATAGCCGCTTTTTTCAAGGAACTCCTCTCCAAGCATACCCGCCTTCCGTTCCCTGTTTGACTGTGAGACTGTTTCTGTACCCTGCATTTCCGCATTACCTCCGTTTTCCGCTTGATATTTTCTGCCGGAGCTGTTACAATGGGTTCATCCGTAGGGGCGCTCTGGTTTTTTACCGAGTGCTCTTTTTCCATATCAAGCAGAGT
>JAMPFR010000174.1 GCA_023664365.1 Acetatifactor muris
CCCTCTACGCGCGCACTGGCGGAGTATTTGCAGGTTTCCAGAAGCACGGTGGATTTTGCCTACGAACAGCTTGTGTCGGAAGGGTATATCGAGGCAGTGCCGCACAGGGGCTTCTTTGTGTGCAGGCTGGAGGAACTGCCGGAAGCACCTTTGCAGGACAGCTTTGGAAGCATGGGAAAAGACAACAGTCTGAAGGGGGCGCGTGAAAGCAGTGCAGGTACAGCCTGCAAAAGTACAGTCGAAGCAGCCTGCGCAAGTGTTTCAGGAGCAGCCTGCGAAAATGCTCCGGAATGGGATTTTTCACCGAACGGGCTGGACATGAGCGTATTTCCCTACAGTGTATGGAAACGGATTACCAGAAATATTCTGACAGAGGGGAATGAGGAGCTTTTTGCGCTGGGCGAACCGCAGGGCGATTATGACCTGCGCCAGACCATCAGCCGTTACCTGCATTCCGCAAGGGCTGTCAACTGTATGCCGGAGCAGATTGTAGTCGGCGCGGGAAACGATTATCTTCTGATGCTGCTGGAAAAGATCCTGGGGCGGCATGTCAGGATCGCAATGGAGAATCCCACTTATAAGAGATCTTACCGGATTTTCCAATCCTTTGCTTATGATATTGTTCCGGTGGATATGGACGAATGGGGAATGGAAGCCTGCAGATTGGAGCAGGAAAATGTGAAAGCAGCTTATGTGATGCCTTCTCATCAGTTCCCCACGGGGACAGTCATGCCCATCGGGAGGAGAATGGAACTGCTGAAATGGGCTGACGGGAAAGAGGACAGATATCTGATCGAAGATGATTACGACAGTGAATTTCGTTATCATGGGAAGCCCATTCCTGCCCTTCAGGCTTCGGACAAGCATGGAAAGGTGATTTACATGGGAACCTTTTCAAAGGCCATCGCTCCGGCGATCAGAGTCAGCTTCATGGTTTTGCCCCAGACGCTGCTGGAAAAATATGACAGGGATTGTTCCTTTTACTCCTGTACGGTATCCCGCATTGACCAGAGGATATTGGATGAATTTATCCGGGACGGTTATTTTGAACGGCATTTGAATAAAATGCGCAAGATCTATCGGGGAAAACATGACATTTTACTGGAGTGTCTGCAGCCCCTGCGAAAAGAATTTACTCTGTCGGGAGAAAATGCCGGACTGCATTTCCTGCTTACCTCCAAATCGGGAATCTCGGAGAGAGAACTGGTGAGGACTGCGGCGGAAGAGGGAGTACGGATATATGGGCTGTCGGAGAGCATGATGGAGCAGACGGCCGACAGCGCTACGGTATTACTGGGATTCGGAGGACTGCGGGAAGAACAGCTCCGGGAGGGAATCCGGCGGCTGGAAAGCGCTTGGAGACGGATCGCCCTATGAGGTGCCTTTTGAGACTTGTTTTCTCATCTGTTCGGCAGATAAAAAAAGCCGCTCTTAGGCGGCTTTTTTCTAGTTATCGCTGACAGGCGTTTCCTCATCGGAGGTATCTTCTTCGTCAAAGAACTCTTCCACATGCTCCTCAGCATTTTCCATTGTCTGGGCAATCTGTTCCGTGAGGGGAGTGAAAGCGCTTTCCTCTTCTGCAGAAGGAGTATCGGCAGCGTCGGAATCTTCTGTCGTTTCGGGATTCAGAGCGACATAACTCCGGGAGGTGTCTGAAGATTCTTCTGCCTTGCCGTTGAAATCATAATCCTCTTCGTCGGAAATGACCATGGCCTTGTCTTTCTTGCGGAGGAAATAAACAGTGGCGCCTACCGCGGAGCCGATTGTTGCAGCCAGAAATACTGCTTTTCCAATTTTTTTAGACATAAGTAACTC
Source organism: Acetatifactor muris (assembly GCA_023664365.1). Lineage (GTDB taxonomy): Bacteria > Bacillota > Clostridia > Lachnospirales > Lachnospiraceae > Acetatifactor > Acetatifactor muris_B. The sequence continues at coordinate 1,816 of JAMPFR010000174.1, forward strand.
CTTTCAATCTGTTTCAGTGTCACATCCTATATTAATACTATTTTGTAGAATTGAAAAGGGAATATGCATAAATTTCTGAAAAATTTTAGGATTTGGTTCCAGTTCAGAGTGGAATATGGTAGAATAAAATCAGCTACAGGGAAAGATGCGCCAGGCGCGGCAGGCAAAAAGCCGCATGCCTGCATACCGTAAATGAGTGTACGGTCTGTGACAGAATACTGTGAGAGGCAGAGGGACGGAGGACTATGAACAGCAAGTTTTTTGACCTGAAAAAAGAAAAACAGGACCGGGTGATCAATGCCGCTTTGAAGGTGTTTGCACTGCAGGGATACCGGCACGGCAGCACCGATGATATCGTCAGGGAAGCGGGCATCAGCAAGGGGCTTCTCTTTCATTATTTCGGTAGCAAGCTGGGGGTCTATCACTTTATCTACGATTATAGTGTCCGCTATATGAATCTGGAACTGCGTTCTACGGTAAACGCCGGCGAAAAGGAGCTCTTTGCGGTTCTGAAGCAGATAGAATGCGCCAGAATGCACGCCATGAAGGGTTATCCTTATATGCAGCAGTTCCTGAACCGCTCTTTGTCCGAGGATTCCTATGAGGCTCTTTTGGCCGTGGAGGAAAAGAAAAATGCGCTGGAGGAAACCTACGAAACCATCGGCAGGCAGATAGACTATGGTATGCTGCCCCCCGGGGTGGACGGTGAAAAGCTGCGGAAAATGCTGGATTTCACCGTGAAGGGGCTGATGACGGAGCGGTTTCAGAATATTTCCTTTCAGCCGGATATGCTCTATGAGGAAATCTGCGGCTATCTGGATATGGTCAGACAGATCGTCTATCAGTGACGCCGGCTTATTTGCTCATCTTGTAGGGGCCGTCCGCGGGATAACCGCCTTTTAATTTCTGCATACCCCGCTGGATGGCGTCTTTTGAATTTTTCCAGTCTGCATCTTTGTTGCGGTAGTCAAATTTGTCCACCATCCAGGATACGTCTTCGAAAAGACGTTCCATATTGCGCTCCATCAGAGGCAGCATGGCCGCGTAGAAATCTTCTTTCTCATTGTTGGAAAGCCTGCCGTCGGCGGCTTCGCACAGATCTCCGAAATGGGGAAGGCAAAAGCCCTTTCCCTCTTTGACCTTTCTGCGAAATTCGTCATCCTGATTCCACAGATAGAAAAAAGTATCCATATACCTGGCATAGGT